>NZ_JCACIN010000017.1:0-7412 GCF_059504425.1 Drouetiella sp. | reverse complement strand
GTCGTGTGCCTTCTATTTACGCCTACCTAATTGTCGCGTCATATAATTGGGCGACCCTACGTAAATTGGGAGCATGGGACTTCTCAACGTCCTATATCACGCGGGTTAAGCGGTTCGCAATCGACGCTACGGTCTCTTAGTACCGGAGGACCTCGTCAAAAATTGCCGCGGGCTATAGGCTCTTTAGAATCAGTTCCCCAATTCATATCGGAAAGTAAGTTGTATGCGAGTACGGATAACTTGCCAAATCAATTTATAAAAACATTGCTAGAGGATTGGCGTGGACTAGCGCAGGAAACGTATGACTCACTTAATAAACAGAAAGGTGCTACGAAAAAGGCTTCTGCTCCTATTTTGCGGGGACTAGCCGAGTGTAGTCGAATGATTGATAGTTTGGATGCCGTCCTCTCAACATCATTGTTTAAAGCAGTTTCAAAGTTGTCTCAGGTTCCTCTAGCCAATCAAGTACTTCAGAAACGTTCTGGTTACCGGGAGTTAGTTCGTATTTATCAACAGGCTCAGTTAGCTGGTGTATTAACTTGGGATGGAGCTGACTCGGTCTTTGGAGCTGGGCAACGAGATGTAGCCATGCTCTATGAATATTGGGTGTTTCTTCAAATAGGGCGAATAGTTGCCGACCTTTGCAAAAAATCTTTTGATTACGCTGGTCTTTTCCAACTTTCTCAGTTTGGCTTGCAGTTGAATCTTCGCAAGAACCGTACACAAGTGGTTCAGGGGTGGGTAACTCGTGGTGGACAAGATTTTCATTTAGGGCTGTGGTTCAATAGACCCTTTCGCCGAGCAAGTGGAGAATCTTGGAGTAAAGACATGCGTCCTGACCTTTCTCTTGGTATCGGTTTATCTGAGAATGCAGCACCCCTTGAACGTGTCTGGATTCACTTTGATGCTAAGTATCGAGTTGAACGTCTCATTGAAGTTCTTAGACAGCAGGAAGATTTCGACCTAAATGACCAGAGTAGTTTCTCCTTGGAAGGAAGACCTGAAGAACGTGCTTTGCGTGATGATCTCCTAAAGATGCATGCTTATCGGGATGCGATTCGTCGTTCATCTGGAGCCTATGTTATCTATCCAGGAGAAACTTGTAATCCAAGAGATCATGAGACTTATTTTGAATATCACGAGCTGCTACCAGGGTTAGGAGCTTTTACCCTACGACCTAGTGAAGATGGCGCTGCTGCTGGAGTTTCTAGAATCGCTTCATTCATAAACGATGCACTTGATCATACTGGGGATATCTTAAGCCTAGATCGAAGAGCAAGTTACTGGCTTTCTACAATTATGGGGAGTTTTCCAAAGCTACCTATAACAAAACCAATTCCCTCACAGGCAGTACCTGGTTTATGGTTTTTAGAGCGGCCACCTGCTGATGAGATGGTATTTGTATATAAAGCAAATGCAACAGTTCTTTGGGAACAAGACTCAAACCGTTTATTATTCCGTACTGATGGCCCCCCGCACCTTCCAGCGAAAGTATTTCGAAGCAGTTGGATTATAGGTTTATTGCCAGCAGATGAAGTTGTAATTCTCAAAGTTGAAAATGATGCTTTGGTTGAAGATGTCTCTTCAATTGATAATTCTAGTTCAGGACACTGGCTAGCTATTCGCACATCTACTCCTTATCCTTTACCGGAGTGGCTTGTATCAAAGACCGTAGCTGATGTCCTAGCTGGAGAAGATTCTATACTTTTGTCTTGGGCAAAGCTTGCAAATTATATCTTTAAACTTTAGTTCAACCAATATTTCAGTATGAATAGAGATTTTAGGACTATGAATATTGAGTCCTGCAGCACGGCTGTAAAGCTGTAAGCTTTCATCGACACAATCTAACTACTTTCAAGGAGGGATGAGCGCATTCTGTCTCAAAAACCCGTTTTTGAAACGTTCGTCACAATAGTACAAAAACTCTATCCTAGTCGCTGTTATTGTTCTAAAACTCGTGTCAAAATCAAAGTATCAAAACTACGCTACAGAGATGAGTTCTGAAACATGTTAACTGAATATGCCAGAGTCAGCACGCAAGATCAGCACCTTGACCTTCAGATGAACACACTTAAAGCTGCTGGGTGCGAAAAGATTTTTGTCGATAAAGGCATCAGTGGTAGAAAGAGTGATCGCCCTGGCTTGAACCATATTTTGTGCAAATCTAAGCAACAGCGACCTTGCCCTTGCTATCGCCATCGCCCGCGACTTTGAACTAAGACGATCACTCCAAGTACTCAGAGACCAGCTTCCAGACGATTCTAGAGAAAATAAAGAACAACGCAAACAGTGGTGGGAAGTTCAAGGAGTGTCTTGGACAGAGCAACTTAGAGCCACGATAATCAAGTATCGGAACATTGGGCATGATTGGCAGTTTAGCCCTGGGCAACTAGATAAACTCAGGCAGTACATTGATGCCAATTTGCTGCCAACAGCCTCGCCTTTGCTTAGCAATCGCGCGAAAAACAACGTCAAGGCTGAAATTCTTGCACAGTAGCGGTTCTGAAAAGTAGCCAAAATTTGAATAGTTGCGCGGGACGCAACTACTCAACGAATGGGCTTGATTCGCACAACTATTTGCCTAAAATGCCTCTTTTTGGCATTGGGGAGAATCTCAATCCTACAGAATAGAGTGGTTGCGATGCACAGCAACTGTAGAGCGATAGATGGGGGCATCAGTAAAAGCTATCAATGATGCCCACCAGGCTTATCTGTACTTCATGCCGTCCTAAACAATGCTGATATGTGAAGCTGTGAGCATTAGATTAGGAGAAAGCTGAGCGATCTGTGTTTGTTGTTGTCCATTATTTCCATCTGCATCGAAGAATAAGGCTCCTGTCGATGGATTATAGATCAAGCGATCGTTGCTACTGCTTGCAGATGCACCCAGAACAAATTGATCGGCGCGGAGAGCGCCTACACTGAGATCCTGACTGAAGCCTGCTTTAGTAATATGAATTTGATCCTCAGTAACTGAGAAATCCAAGATTCTATCTACTCCCTCGTGAGCAGCATAGAAAGTAAAGGTATCCTTTCCTCCTCCGCCCAAGAGCGTATCATTACCTGCCCCTCCCACTAATTGATCGTCACCTGTCCAGCCGCTTAGCATATCATCTGCTGTACCGCCGCTGAGGAAGTCATTGCCATCCATTCCGTACAGCTTATCAGTCCCACCACTGCCATAGAGCCAGTCGCGTCCATCCAACCCATTCAGACTATTGGCAGCATTATTGCCCATGATCACGTTGTTGAGGCTATTACCTGTGCCGTTGATTGGATCTGTACCCGTGAGAACCAAATTATTAGCAGTTGAATTGAGTGTGGTATGGCTCGCAGCAAACGTGGGTTGAATGACCGTCGAAGCCTCTCGAACGAAGAATTCATATAAGGGTAGAACATCAGGAGTTGTTCCAGCAGTTCTCATCTCATAATACTCTTCTAAAACGTTGCCTTGCTGCTCACGGTTGAAGCTTGTGAGACTGCCACCATTTGCAAGTTGTTTCTCCAAACCGTCAACACCACCGTAGCCGTACCCTACATCAGAATGCTGTGCTTGCAATGCTTCAGTAATATAAATTGCACCATCCTGTTCGTACTGCCAAACATGCGTTAATTCATGAATCAGCGTACTTTCATTATCAAGCGGCCCCCAAGTATTGATGGTGTGGAAAGTCGTGAAAGGACGATTATCATTCGCGCCATCAATTTCTCTAGCAGCTACGACCGATCGCGCAGATTCGTCAATTCGCACTAAATCATAATTAATCGAATCACCAAACACACTCTTTGCAACTTGAATTTGTTGATCTGTGAGTGTACGAGTATTGAACTTAATGATATCGGCAGCCGTTTCAGCGACTTCTGGGAGTCCTGCTAAGTCAACTGCATCTACTGCGATCCGTCCTCCGGCGGCGGCGGCACCCTTGAGATCGAGCTTACCCAACGAGGTAAGCAAATCCACGGAATCTGATCCCAATTGCTTCAGTCGATCAGGTGATTGAGTGACAACCGACGCCCCACGATCCAGAATACCTAATAGTTTCTCACCCGCTTTGTCAGCAAAAGCCGCTGGGCCTTGAGCAAGCGAATCAAGCACGCCATTGGCAACAAGCCCCGCTTCATCGGTAGCTGCATCAGCAATATTGCCTGCTTTGTCAAAGATGATATTGACTACTTCACCTGCACCATCAAGTCCAACCTTACTTAACCCCCAATCTGCACCGTCTCCTGTTTTATCTGACAACCAAACTGCACCGTCTCCTGCTTTATCTGACAACCAAACTGCACCATCTCCAGCCTTGTCTATTGCCCAAGCTGCACCCTCCTTAACAGGGGTTAACCAATCAGTTCCTCCTCCATCTGTATTGGTGGCTTCCTGGACTAGATCAAATCCTTGATTGCTAACGCCTTGAACAAAATCAACAACTACATTTTCGACAGATTGAACACCATCAACCAATGTATTTTGTGTAGATTGAACGGTATCAACTGCTCCATTGACAGTAGATTGAGCATCATCAATGACTTGATTGATTGCATCACCCCCAACTGCGCCAATGCCTACCTGCACAACATCAATTGCGGTATTTTGAACAGTTTGTACGCTGTCAATCGCTGCATTGCCAACAATTTGAGCACCATCGACTGCTGTGTTACCAATCACCTGTGCAGTATCAACGGCAGCATTGCCCAGGGCTTGTGCTCCATCTGTAGCTAGACCGACAGCGCCTTTTACAACGCCTTTCGCTGCTTTTTTAACCCACCCCCAGCCTGCTGGTCGTTCTGAAGGGATTCCTTCTATAGGCTGCTTTGGAATGGGAAGAATTGTTGTCTTGGGCGTGTAGGGAACAGGAACAGTGCGAATAGCCAGACAGCTTGCCGCATCCGAGTCGAGTAACTTTGGCTCTAATGTGTCGCTACCAGCAGATTGCCTTAGACCCTGTGCTGCTGTGTGAAGAATGTCAATCACCTGGCGATAACTCAGGTCAGGATTGACTGCCCAAATCTGGGAAATAGACCCTGTGACTCTAGCAGCTGCGATCGATGTTCCTTTAATGTCACTGGTGCTGCCATCAGCAAACAGCATCAACCCTGCTCCATTACTGGAATATACAGCCTGATTTCCACCTTCTGCTGCACCAACAGGAATAATGTGATCAAACCATTGCGCTGCCTGCCCCAGTGCAGACATGAGTTGTCCTGTGTTGCCAGCGGCAACCACAATTAGAACACCATTTTGCCGTGCATACTCAAGTGCCAGTTGTTCTTGTAGCGTTAACCCATTACGCGTATTAGTACGACCATCGGGTGTAACTTGAATCAAATCGAAGCTCAGGTTGACTATCGCTTGTGAATACCCCAATAATCTGACAGCATCAACAAACTCGACCAACGATTCCGCCCATCTTCCAGAACCTACTGCACGTCCCAGCCATACCGAAATATTTCGATTCTCAGTCACGATGACATTGAGCACATGGGTGCCGTGATCGTCCTGATTGCTAGCTGGCATTGAGGTGCAGTTCTCACAATCATGATTCAAATCTGTGATTCGATTGCATCCCAGCAAAAATTGAGATGGCTGAATTTTCAGAGCGTCAAGATTAAAGCTTGTATCAATAATTCCCACGAGTGGCTGAGAAGCGTTTATAGTTCTACCCAGAGTGTTATTTTTGAAAGCCTCGTTTAAGGCATCACTATTTAATTTATTTAGTCTGCCACAGTCATGTTGAGCTAGTGTACTCGCTAGGTTATTTCCTGAATCAACGCAGGTCGTCTGATCAACATTAATTGTATAGCTTGCCATTACTTTTCTCCTGTTTAAAAGTGATTAGGATGCGCCTATAAAAGGCAATACTCTCAGATGTTTTAGGAGAGACTTGAGCTTCCTACTTAACCTATTGGAGTCAAAGCAAGGCTTTATTCAAGAGACTTGTTGGAAAATAGTGGTAAAAATCGCTGAAACCTTTACATAGAATGAGTTTCAAGGATTTTGACGGAAAATCGCTGAAAAGCTTGCCAGAAGCAGCGCTCTGCTGGATGTTCATCGGGATGGTTCAAAGCCAAAACGTTCATCTCAAGGGGTTTGGCACGTATGTCGTCAGCCATGCTCAAATTGCCCAATCTCATCAGCGGCGGTTTTGACGGTGGTTGTCGAATCGAATAATCAATGTCATTTCAGCTCTTCATGCAAAACTGTCAGAACTGGGTACTCAACTTGAGAGCGGAAGCCCCTACTGGATAGACTAGCTACTGTCCTCAACCTCCACCCAGCAAACGCTCCATGAATTGCCCTCACTGCGACTCTACTCACACTACTCGCCTGCAACGCATAACAAACCTGGGTTATGCCATGTTTCGCTGCAAAGAGTGCTGCCGCATCTTTAACGAACGAACGGGCACCCCCTTCAACTTTATCGAGGTGCCCACCGACATCGTCTTTCAAGTTCTGCTGTGTCGGTTCCGCTACAAGCTGAGCTTTCGAGACATTGCCGAATTCTTCCTACTGCGTGGCTTTGAGTTCACGCATGAAACAGTACGAGATTGGGAAGAACGCTTTACTGGGATTTTTGCCCAACAGCTGAGAGCCAAACGCAAGGGGAAGGTGGGCAAAATTTGGTTTGTGGACGAGACATACATCCGTGTCAAAGGCAGATGGTGCTATCTGTACCGTGCGATCGATTGGTGCTATCTGTACCGTGCGATCGATGAGAATGGAAACTTGGTGGATGTGAGGTTGAGTGAAAAACGAGACATGGCAGCGGCAAAAGCCTTATTTGCCCAAGCGCATGAGGTGGCGGAACAACCGCAACAAGTGGTAACAGACGGGCTGAGTTCATACCCAAGAGCGGTTCGCGAGGGATTGGGTTCAGGCGTTGAACATCAAGTTAGAGGGTGTTTAAGAAATCCGGTCGAACAGAGTCATCGAGGGATCAGGCAACGTTACTATTCGATGCTTGGTTTTGGAGCGACTGAGAGTGCGAAACGATTTTGTCAAGCGTTTGATGAAATGAAGCAGTTTTTGCGACCCAGAGCAAAAATGACAGAGTTGGTGTCTCTATCGAAGCAACGGGAACAATTTGTTAAACGAGTGAATGAATTGCAAGAACTCTTTCAAGTCATCTAATTGAAGATAGGAAGAGAAAAGCTTGCAATGATGAAAAGTTGCAAAAAAGCCACGCTTTGAGTACTCAGATCTAACAGTTTCAGTTTGGAGCGAATCTTGCTAGAGGACAAAAACAACGCTTAGCGATCGCGCGATCGATCGTTGCCAATCCTCCAGTGCTTATTTTAGATGAATCAACTGGGGCACTAGATCCAACAGCAGAGAAAACATTACTAGACAGATTGCTAGACAGTCGCCCAATTATATGACGCGACAATTAGGTAGGCGTAAATAGAAGGCACACGAC
>NZ_JCACIN010000016.1:31563-80014 GCF_059504425.1 Drouetiella sp. | reverse complement strand
TGTTGTGTGTGGTGGGCTGCGCCCACCACACACAACAAAAATGCGTAAGTCCTAGTAGGTTTAATTCTCTGGATCAAAAAAGGGAAGGCGGTGCCTTCCCTTTTTTGATCTATGGCTGTTGCCAGTTTGCTCAGGTTTATAGTGGGGCGCTTCGCGCCCCACTATAAATGTCCCCGTCCTAATAAACCTAGCGGCTGCTACATGTGTAGACTCTACTGCACTGAACTCAGAACCTTTTCTGTCAAGACATTGGGGTTCGCCTCAGGGCTTTCAGCTTCCGAAGGCGGTACAACCTGCCAAAACTTGGGAAGATACTCCGACCAGCAATCGAGAATCTGCTGAGCCTTGGCACTTCCGGTTTTCTGGGCATGAGCTTGGATTAGCTCCTGAAGCTGCTGTTCACCTGCTGTCGCAACGACGCGCTGTACCTTGACAATCTCAGGATTGACTTTGGTGGGGAAACTGCCGTCTTCGTCGAGGAAGTACGCCAAACCACCCGTCATGCCTGCGCCAACGTTGCGTCCAGCTCTGCCTAAGACCACAATCACACCGCCCGTCATGTATTCGCAGCAGTGATCACCTGTGCCCTCAATTACCGCTTTGCCAAAGGAATTGCGTACCGCAAAGCGCTCGCCAGCCTGCCCTCTAGCAAACAGAGTGCCCCCCGTTGCGCCGTAAAGACAGGTGTTGCCGATGATGACATTTTCTGCCGGATCGTAGGTGACTTGGACAGACGGACGAATGATGATTTCGCCACCGTGCATCCCTTTACCCACGTAATCATTTGCCTCGCCCTCTAGGGTCAGCGTCATGCAGGGCAGCAAAAATGCCCCAAAGCTCTGACCTGCTGAACCTTGAAAATTGAGGGTGATGTGTCCGCCAAATCCAGTGTCTCCGTAGGTCTTGGCGATCGCGCCTGACACGCGGGTCGCCACAGAGCGATCGGTATTGACCATGGCTACAGAAAGTTCGGCGGTACCCTGCTCTTGAATCGCTGCCTGAATGATGGGATTTGCCAGAATCTCATCATCCAATACATTGCCGTTGCTATGAACCTCCTGATGCTCTAGCCAGGAGCGATCTGTGCGAGTATCTGGTAAACGGGTCAAGCAATCCAGATTAAGGGAATGGGTTTTGGCAATCTTGACTTCCCGCTCCTTCAGCAGATCGGCTCTGCCAACGATATCTTTCAGCGATCGGTAGCCCAACCGCGCCAGGAGCGATCGCACCTCTTCCGCCACAAAGTAGAAGAAATTGACCACATGCTCCGGCGTTCCGGTAAAGCGCTGCCGCAGTTTTTCCTGCTGAGTGGCTACGCCAACTGGGCAGTTGTTGGTGTGGCAGATTCGCGCCATGATACAGCCTTCTGCAATCATCGACACAGAGCCAAAGCCATATTCTTCTGCACCCATTAGCGCCGCCATCACGACATCCCAACCTGTTTTCATGCCACCATCGGCTCGGAGAAGGACGCGATCGCGCAATTTGTTTTCCATCAAAACGCGATGTACTTCGGTCAAGCCTAGCTCCCAAGGCACACCCGCATGTTTGATCGAGCTAAGGGGAGATGCCCCTGTGCCGCCGTCATGTCCAGAGATCTGGATGATGTCGGCATTGGCTTTGGCAACCCCGGCAGCGATCGTGCCAATACCCACCTCTGCCACCAGCTTCACCGAGACTTTTGCCACCGGATTGATCTGATGGAGATCAAAGATGAGTTGTGCCAAGTCTTCGATCGAGTAGATGTCGTGATGGGGCGGCGGTGAGATCAGCGTCACGCCCGGTTTCGATCGACGCAGCATAGCAATGTAAGGACTGACCTTCTTGCCGGGAAGCTGACCGCCTTCACCGGGCTTTGCGCCCTGAGCCATCTTGATTTCGAGCTGTTTGCCGCTCATGAGATATTCGGGCGTGACCCCAAATCGACCGGATGCCACCTGTTTGATCACAGAGTTAGCGGTGTCGCCGTTTCGCAACGCCTTGAGATGGGGAAACTTGGCTGAACGTCCGGATTCCACATCGTCGATCGGGACATAGCGCAGCGGATCTTCACCCCCCTCACCGCAGTTCGACTTGCCGCCCAGACGGTTCATCGCCACCGCCAGCGTCTCATGCGCCTCGCGGGACAGCGAACCCAGCGACATGGCTCCTGTACAGAAACGCTTGACGATTTCTTCCACAGGCTCGACTTCCTCAACCGGGATCGAAGGGCGATCGTTCTTCAAGTCCAGCAGGTCGCGTAGCGCCGTCAGGGGACGACCTTCCATGTATTTCTGGTACAGCGCATAGTGATCAAAGCTTTGGTCGGCAACCGCTTTGTGCAACAGCTTTGACATTTCGGGGCTGTTCATGTGGTGTTCGCCACCGGGCTTGTAGTTAAAAAAGCCAAAGTTTTCCAGCTTCCGAGCCGCCAGTTCTGGAAAAGCGCGGCTGTGCAGGATCAACACTTCCTTTGCCAGATCGGTAACGCTCAGACCACCCAACCGGGATGCCGTGCCTGTGAACGCCAGATTCAGCAGGTCGGTGCCAATGCCGATCGCCTCAAAAATCTGTGCCCCCTGATAGCTCGACAACAGCGAGATGCCCATCTTCGAGAGGATCTTGAGCAGACCACCCTCAATGGCCTTGCGGTAGTTGTACTGTGCTCCTGTCAGGCTCACCTTGTCGAGTTTGCCTCGCTCCATCATGCTCTGGGTTTTGTTGTCTGCCCACCAGTGCCGCACAGTTTCCCAGGCGAGGTAGGGCGAAACGGCGCTAGCACCAAAACCTAGCAGACAGGCGAAATGATGCGTACTCCAGCATTGTGCGGTGTCAATGACGATCGAAGCCCGCATCCGTAGACCCTGGCGAATTAGATGATGGTGAACTGCACCCACCGCCAGCATCGGCGGAATGTAGCTGAGGTCAGTGCTGAGTACAGTTGGCTCATGGGTAAGGCTGAGGCGATCGCTCAAAATCAGCACCTGCTTGCCTTCACGCACGGCTGCGGTAGCCGCCTGACAAAGGCTGTTGACGGCTTCCTGAAGCCCGATCGAACCCTCTGCGATGCTAAACAGCGTCGATAGGTCTGCCGTTTCAAAGCCCGACTGACGAATCTGCTCCAGATCGCCATCGTTTAGCACAGGCGTTTGCAGCTTCAACAAATGGGCATGTTCCGGTTTAGCCTCCAGCAAATTGCCCCGCTTGCCCAACTGCGTCACTAGCGACATTACTAGGCTTTCGCGCAGAGGATCGATCGGCGGATTCGTGACCTGAGCAAACCGCTGCTTGAAGTAGTCGTATAGCAGCCGAGGCTTGTCTGACAGCACCGCTAAAGGAATGTCATCTCCCATGCAGAAAGTTGGCTCTTTGCCCTGAGATGCCATGTCTTCAATGATCATCTCCACATCTTCGGTGGTGTAGCCGAAGGCGGTTTGCTGGCGCAGCAGAACGTCTTGCGGCATCTGGGCGGCATCGGCGTAGGGCTGCGGCTCCAGCGTTTGGCGGTTGTCTTGCAGCCACTGACCATAGGGACGGACACTGGCGACGCGCTGCTTGATCTCCCAGTTCTTCAAGACTTCGTGGTTTTCCAAGTCAACGGCGATCGCTTGTCCAGGACCTAGCCGTCCCTTCTCGATAATGTCTTCTTCGGGAATATCGACTACACCTGCCTCAGAAGCGAGGACAACCAGCCCGTCACGGGTGATGAGGTATCGAGCTGGACGTAGCCCGTTGCGATCGAGCGTGGAACCCACAATTTTGCCATCGCTAAAAACTAGCAGCGCTGGGCCATCCCAAGGCTCCTGAATGCCGCTGTAGTATTCATAAAAATCTACGATTTCGGGGTGGTCGGCCAAATCTGGCTGATTTAGATAGGCTTCCGGCACCATAATCATCATCGCCTCTAGCGGACTGCGACCCGAATGCACCAAAAGCTCCATGGCGTTGTCCAGGTTGGCAGAATCGCTGAGCTGGTCATTAACTACAGGCTTCAGATCTTCTAGGCGATCGCCCCAGAAGGGCAGCTCCAGATCGGCTTCTCGCGCCCGCATCCAGTTGATGTTGCCCAACAGCGTGTTAATTTCGCCGTTGTGCCCCAGGTAGCGCATCGGCTGTGCCAAATGCCACTTGGGCATGGTGTTAGTGCTGAAACGGCGATGGTAGATGACAAACGGGCTGGTGTAAGCCGGATTGATCAGGTCTTCGTAAAACTGCCCTAGGATTTCCGATCGCACCATGCCTTTGTAAACGATCGTTCGGGTCGAAAAAGAGCAGACGTAAAAATCTGGCAGTCCAGAAAGCTTCTCAGGGGCGGCGCTCACGGCTGATTTTACCCGCTTGCGGTTCCAGTAGAGCAACTGCTCCAGCGCCTCTCCAGTCACCTCGGCAGAATGCACTAAGACCTGTTCAATCTGAGGCTGATTTTCTCTTGCCTGAAGACCCAGCACCTCGGGCTTGATAGGCACCTTACGCCAACCCAGCACTGTTAGGTTAGACTCTGCCAGGACATTTTCCACAATCTTACGAGACAGGTCAGCTGCCTCTACAGATTGAGGCAAGAAAATCATGCCCACGCCCATCTGCTCAACTGGGGGAGGCGTAATGCCTTGTGCCTGTAGCCAATGGCTCAATAAATCCCAGGGTACGGCGGTCATGATGCCTGCGCCATCACCAGAATCGCGATCGGCGCTACAGCCACCCCGATGCTCCATGCAGGTAAGAGCAGGCAATGCTTTGGCAATAATGCTATGGCTGGCACGTCCCTGAAGGTCGGCAATGAAACCTACGCCGCAAGCATCGCGTTCTTCTACCAACCAAGGCTGTCCTGCAAATCCTGCCCTTGATTCTTGATTGTCTTGATGACTTTCTTGATGCCTCTCTTGATGCTTTTGTATGTCCTGACTCACGCTCTCATTGCTCCCGCTATTAAATCGATTCATGTGATCGTTGAAAATGGATAGAAATTAATTTGCTTGAAACTTAAGGGCTAGAAATTTTCAAATAATCATTCATGTGGCTCTTTTGTATGGCTCTTCTGTATGGCTCTTCCACTATCGATCCTTAATCCTGTCAACCCTTAACCCCGTCAACCCCTAACTGCCCTGAGACTGATCTGCCTCCTTGCTGAAGAATAAGTTGCGAGAAGTAGAAAATTCCGACTCATCTGTTACGAAGCGATAGGATCGAGGCTAAATGGGCACAGCCCTTGCTCCTAGCTAGAAACCCGAAACCCATAGGCGCTGAGACTGGTAGACTTTGCTCGGTAGGAGTCTTAATCCTCAACCCCTAGCTTTAGCAATCTCGGAAGCTAGTCATCTCGAAAGCTTTTGAGTCGCGATCGCAAAAACTACAGTTTTGAGAAGAGTCCTGAAAAGCGTTTTTGCCAGAAAAGCTTTATCAAGGTCTAGGGTTAATCTAAGGTCAGAGTAAGGATCTTATAGAAAGTGTATCGCGTTGACAATCCCTAGACGGGTACTGAACCTGTATTGGATCTGTTATTTGAACAAGTATTGGACAAATTTCACAGAGTATCTAGTCATGAAAGTCTTGGGGAGACTGTAACGCAAAGCTTTTTATTTCATTCAGATTCCATCAGACCTCCAGCCCAAGCAAAATTTCTGTAGCAAAAGTTGCACTAGCAGCCCAATTTTCTTGAAGCAATTGAGGAACTTTCGGTTAACGATTTGTGAAAATCCCTCGGCAGAAGCCTTAAGTTTGAGGAATTCTGAAGAGGATCTGGGCTTAATTTGCCTGGATTAAATTTGCCCCGCTTATATTTACCCCACTTTTGCCCACCATCATCAGACTCAGCATATCTGTGGTTAGTAGTCGTATTCGCAGAGGGCGGCGATCGCGTCATCGTCGTTCTCATCGCCCCTTCTCTCAGGCATTCTCTCAATTGCGGATTTTCCTGGTCGCGTCTCTTCTCATTGGCGCACTTTACCTGACTCGGCAGCACCTCAGCGCCAAGCCAGCCCTGTCTCAACCTGCGGTTTTGAGCGCATCTTGGGTGCCGACGCTGGCGCAGTCCGTGATGCCGTTGAGCCAGCAGGGTGGACAAATCATGCTGAATGGACGTACGCTATCAGCCGCCTGGAGTCAGAGGCAGCAGCAGATAGGAATTTCGGATGCTGGACTGATGCAAGCCTTTGGTGTGGATTTGCTCAGCACTGTCGATGCGGCTCAACAGCCTGTTACCTGGTTTTCTGATACCCAGAATCCCTTCTCGCTTGCCACCTGGCTCACCGGGCAATATCGCTACCTCAACATTACAGATCTAGCGCAACGCTATGGTTGGCAGGTGCAAACTAGCCAATCGACCCTGCGAATTTCTACGCCGATCGCCCAAGTCATGCAGGTGCGCCAAGGTCGCCAAAGCTGGGGCGATCGCATTGCCATTGATTTGGATAAACCCACGCCCTGGCAAGTTTCTGAACGGCTTGGTGAGGCAATTATCACGCTTGACGCCAAAGCTGATTCGGCAGTGCTGCAAAAGTTTATGCCGCGATCGGGCAATCTGCTTCAGTCAATTAAAGCGGAACAGAGCGGCGATCGTACCCTCATCCGTGTCGGCTTGCCAGACGACCTGCGCCCCCATGTCTGGTCGATCAACAACCCCCCTCGACTGCTGATAGATGTCCGTCCTGACTTCATGACAGAACGCGATATCCAATGGGCACCGGGCATTCGCTGGCGGCAGCAGATGGTTTCCCTGGGCGCAGCAAGGTTTCCTGTCACTTCTTTAGAAATTGATCCGCGTCAACCCGGCGTATCGCTGAAACCTATCCTGGGCAATGCGTCGGCAGTTACGGGCACGACACCGCTGTTAGCAATCGCCCAGAGCAACCGGGCAGCGGCGGCAATCAACGCTGGGTTCTTTAACCGCAACACGCAGATGCCCTTGGGGGCAATTCGCTCGGATAACCACTGGATTTCTAGCCCAATTCTTAATCGAGGGGCGATCGCCTGGAATCCTTCTGGAGAGAGTACAGTTGGACATCTCAGTCTGTTGGAAACAGCGGCGCTTTCTAGAGCCGATCGGCCTGTAGGCAATTTTCCCATTCTCTCGCTCAACAGCGGTTATGTGGGGGCAGGCATCTGTCGCTACACGCGGGAGTGGGGAGCAGACTACAAGTCTATTCTGGATGACGAAGTGCTGGTAACGGTGCGTAACCAGCAGGTGGTTGACCAGCGCCATGCCGCTACAGCCGGACAGACGACTGTGCCCATCCCGGTAGATGGCTATCTGCTGGCAGTCCGTGCCAATGCCGAGATTGCTAAGGCTCTAGCGATCGGCACCTCAATCCAGATCCATACCGTGACTCAGCCCTCTGAGTTTAGCCAGTATTCTGAAGTTGTAGGAGCCGGACCACTGCTGATGCAAAATCGTCAGATTGTCTTGAATGCTGAAGCAGAGAAATTTTCAACGGCTTTCATTCAGCAATCTGCTCCTCGAAGTGCGATCGCCACCACGGCAACGGGAAACCTAGTGCTGGTTACCCTTCACAATCGCGTGGGGGGTCTTGGCCCCTCTCTGGCAGACACTGCGCAGCTGATGCAGCAAATGGGATTCGTCCATGCGCTCAATCTGGATGGGGGTAGCTCGACTACACTCTATTTGGGAGGACAACTGCTCGATCGCCCCAATAACGCGGCTGCCCGTGTTCACAACGGCATTGGCGTGTTTGTTCGCTCTAGTCAGTAACTCTCTCAAAATTAAAGCTATTCTGAAAAACGATCGGCTCCTGTGAAGAGTGAGTATAAATTCCCCTGTTTGAGCTAGCTGGATGACGGAAGCAGAGTTGATTTTGTTATGTTGGCTGAGGTCTCTTCACCTACCGTAACGACTGCATCTAATCGAATTGACGGAATGATTGACCAAAACGATTTGACTAAATCTAATTAACCGCCTGATTTAACCGCCGAATTCCTATTTCTCAAGCAAGTCGGTTTGAAAACCAGAAGTTCGTTGACTAAGATTTCGTTCTACACCTCTCAAGGAGAAACTATCATGGCTCAATCGAAAGAAGCACCTCAAGCCTCTGCTCTCACGTTAACGAATCCTATGCTTCAAGGCGTAGCCGCAACAGAACTTCGTCCTTGGGGATCTTTCACAATTTTAGAAGAAGCACCAGGCTATAAAATTAAGCGAATTGAGGTGAAGCCTGGACATCGCCTCAGCCTACAAATGCACCACCACCGCAGCGAACACTGGATTGTCGTTTGCGGCACGGCAAAAGTCACCTGTGGCGAGCAAGAAAAGCTGCTGTTCTGCAATCAGTCTACCTATGTGCCTGCCTGTACTCAGCAC
This sequence comes from Drouetiella sp., assembly GCF_059504425.1. NCBI lineage: Bacteria > Bacillati > Cyanobacteriota > Cyanophyceae > Oculatellales > Oculatellaceae > Drouetiella > Drouetiella sp. The sequence goes on along the minus strand of NZ_JCACIN010000016.1, from coordinate 71,724 downwards.
CGCCTGGAAAATCCCGGTGTGATTCCTCTGATTTTGATTGAAGTTCAGAACGGCGAATATCTAGGCGAAGATGACATTATTCGTTTCCAAGATGACTATGCTCGCGGACAAGCTTAAATTGCGCCGGATCTAGAGTTCACTAAAATCTGACGTTTGCTAGCAGGGGCGAGATGATCTCGCCCCTATCGCTGTTTATAGCGCTACGAGTCTAGATTCAATGCATTATTTTTGAGAGCCGCGCGGAGCGCGGCTCTCAAAAATAACTTGTCCTAGCTTAATTACATAGTGCTATGACTGTCAGTTGTCTTGACTGTCGGTTGCCTGATTGCCAGTTGTTTGATTGCCATAGGTATAGTCGCTGTAAAATAGAACGAAACACAGCAAACTCACATTATGACCGTCCGTTTTAGCCCTGCGGCGATCGCAGAAGTTAACCGCATTCGATCCAAGCACTCTAACCCTGCGGCGCTGTTTCGGCTGGGCGTGCAGACAGGTGGCTGTGCAGAGCTTTACTACACTTTCTCTCTTGAAGAAGTTGTGTCACCCAGCGATCGCCTCCTCGACTATGACGGTATCCAGGTGGCGATCGAGGCACAAAGCTGGCAGTATCTAGACGGCTTGACTTTAGACTATACCGAAGACTTGATGGGCGGCGGCTTCCGGTTTGATAATCCCAATGCAATTAGCAGCTGCGGCTGCGGCAATTCTTTTGCGGTAGGCGATCGTTCCTAAAGGTTGGCTTATTCATTCTTAGAATTCACCTCTAGCCGATCGCTCAAACTTTATCTCTCAATTAGCCTGACAGATTTGAAAAAATTGCTCGTCATTCAGGTCAAGGAACGGCTCAAGAGCGATCGTAAATTTCGTCATCGCAGCCTCCGCTAGTGCAGCCTCCGTCATAGAGTTCTGATCATATCCTAGACTTTTCTCTGGAAGGAAAACTGTGCCTCCCTTCCAAAGAAGTATGGCAACCGCCAAGGCGGTTAGGATAGGGACATTTAGGGTGGGGTGCTTCGCGCTCCACCCTAAATGTCCTAAGCAAACTGGCGGCAGCTATGTCCTACAGCTTCGCCTCTTCCCGCACCAGTTTGTCCCAACCCAAATCCTTAAGGGAATTATTGCGGCGTAGGGGGCGCGTCACCAGTTCCAGCACGTCACGGGCATTGGTGAAGCCGTGAATCTGGGCAAAGGTAAACTCCACCGACCACTTGGTATTGATACCGCGTGCTTCTAGCGGGTTAGCATGCGCCATGCCTGTAATCACCAGGTCGGGCTTGAGTTGATAGATCCGCTGAAGCTGATTGTAGTTGTCGGGCTTCTCCATGATGCGCGGTAGGGGCACACCCATCTCAGCACAGGTTTTCTCTAGCAGCGCCAGTTCAGCCGCCTGATAGCGCTTATCCATGTAAGGAATGCCAATTTCTGGTACCGTCATACCGCAGCGCACCAAGAACCGCGCCAGAGAGATTTCCAGCAGGTTGTCGCCCATAAAGAAGACCGACTTGCCGCGAATCAGCTTGACGTAATCTTCTAGACCTGCCCAAATTTGAGCTTCGCGATCGTCCAATCCTTGAGGCTCAATCCCAAATACCGAGCAGATTTTCTCAATCCAGGCGCGAGTGCCGTCTGGCCCGATCGGGAAGGGGGCACCAATCAGCTTGCACTTGCGGCGACGCATCAGCGTGGTGGCAGTGCGAGACAGGAAGGGATTAATTCCAGAAACGTAGTAGCCTTCCTCCAGCACAGGCAGTTCGGTGAATCGCTTGGCAGGGAGCCAACCAGAAACTTTGATACCCTGCCGCTTCAGCTCCATTGTCAGCTGGGTCACGACAGGATCAGGCAGAGAGCCGAACAGAACGAGAGGCGGATGCTTGACGTACTCCGACTCGTCAGCAGCGACATCTTCTTTCTTACGTCCGAAGTTCATGAGTCGAGAAATGGCGTTGCGCTCTTCTTTCTCGGTTTCGGCAACAGGCGCTTTGTCAGGACAGCGGTGCGCCATGGCGGCTAACACCGTGTCTTCACCTTGGGTAAAGGCGTAGTCCAAACCGTTAGCACGAGCAACGACAATGGGAATGCCAATTTCGGCTTCCAGACGGGGGGCAAGTCCTTCTAGGTCGGTCTTAATGATTTCAGTTGTGCAGGTGCCGATCCAGACGATGACAGAAGGGTTGCGATCGCGTTTAATTTGCGTACAGAGCCGCTTTAGCTCTTCATAGTCATTCAGCTGAGCGGAGATATCGCCCTCCTCTAATTCCGCCATGGCATAGCGCGGCTCGGCAAAGATCATGACTCCCATGGCATTTTGCAAAAAATAGCCGCAGGTCTTGGTGCCAATCACCAGGAAAAAGCTATCTTCAATCTTTTGGTATAACCAGGCGACGCAGCTAATCGGGCAAAAGGTGTGATAGTTTCCAGTTTCGCATTCAAATTCGAGCGCTTGGGGTTGGGTTTCTGCCAAGGTCATGGTTGGGCTTCCTTAAAGTTGAAGGTCAGGGATTAATACAGGGATCAATATCTGTGGGGATCGAGGGCTAAGGGGCAGGGCGATCGCCTTTAGTGCGACCTGTACCGCGATCGGGCTGCTGTCCTTGGGCTAGTTCTGCGGTATCCATGGGCGGGCGCTGCTTGATCGCAGATTCGTCAAGCAGAGGGGACGGAGCTTTAGGTCTCTCTAGCGCTGGTTTGACCAGAGGCAATGGCTCAGCCGAAGATTGAGAGAACGATTTGGGCTGGCTGACTGGAGCAGAATAGGATTTGCCTACCTCGAATGAATTAGATTCAGGTTTACGCGGCTCAGGTTTACGCAGCTCAGATTCTTGTGACTTAGGTTCTTGTGACTTAGGTTCTTGTGACTTAGGCTCATGCGGCTCAGGCTCGTGCGGCTCACGTATGAATACCGATTGGCTATTGGGCTGGTTGACCGTTTTGCTAACAGGTTCGCTAACTAACTGAGTCATGGGCGATCGCTCTTTTCGAGGCTGCTCAGCCTGAACCTGGGCAGCCTGAACCTGGGCAGCCTGAACCTGAACTGCGATAGGCTGAGCCTCCATCGGCTGAACGAGTCTGGGCAGAGCCATACTAAAGGGCGAAAGGAGCTTAACTTCTTCTGGAGGCGCTTGCTCGATCGCCGCCAACTCTTCGTCAGGGTTGAAGTTTAGCCCTAAAGCCATGACAACGCGATCGGGATTGCTGCTGAGATCCACGACCAGAGGCAACATCTGCGTCAGCTGTGGCTCCAAAACAGACAGAGTTCCTAGAATAAAGCTGGATGAGGGGCGACGATTGCCCTCGCAGTTAACCCATACTCCCAACTTCGTTAGCCAGACGCGGTTTTCTCGGTAGTAGTCCAGCCACAGGACTTTGAGCGATCGACGGAGATGTTCAATATTCATAAAACTAACGAGATAGGATTTCATTGAGCTAGGGGTCACGAATTCTGAGTTTAGCGGCTCATAGGCGAATTCAAAACTCAGAATTCAAAACTTCGACTCGACTTCCTATCGTCGATCGCCCTAAACCATCATCAAATCATTCTCCTCAGATCTGACCTGGGGCGCAGCTGGGTTGAGGTAGAAATCTGATAGCAAGCTAAACAGCTCGCGATCGGGCGTGTCGTTGGGCACAACACCTTCTGGGCGAGCCAGAATTTGGTCAGCAATGTTGAGGTAGTAGTCGCAGACATAGTTGAGGGAGGGGTCAGATTCCGCCATCTCAAATAGAGTTTTGCCCTTGACGCGAGAGACGCGAATATCTTCAATTAGCGGCAGAATTTCCAGCACGGGCATCGGCACGGTTTCAATGTATTTGTCAATCAGGTCGCGCTGAGATGTGCGATTGCCGATTAATCCTGCCAAGCGCAGCGGATGAGTGCGGGCTTTTTCGCGCACGGAGGCGGCAATCCGGTTTGCCGCAAACAGGGCATCAAAGCCGTTATCGGTAACAATCATGCAGTAATCAGCATAGTTAAGCGGAGCCGCAAAGCCGCCGCACACTACGTCGCCCAGCACGTCAAACAAAATCACGTCATATTCATCAAAGGCGTTAAGTTCCTTCAGCAGCTTGACGGTTTCACCCACCACATAACCGCCGCAGCCTGCACCTGCCGGGGGACCGCCTGCCTCAACACAATCTACGCCGCCGTAGCCCTTGTAGATCACATCTTCTGGCCAAACATCTTCGTAGTGATAGTCCTTTTCCTGAAGCGTGTCGATGATGGTGGGAATCAAAAAGCCTGTCAGGGTAAAGGTGCTGTCGTGCTTTGGATCGCAGCCAATTTGCAAAACTTTTTTGCCGCGTCGAGCCAGGGCAACCGAAATGTTACAGCTTGTTGTGGATTTACCAATCCCGCCTTTTCCGTAAACTGCTAATTTCACAGCATGTCTCCTTAAATGATGTATCTCAAAAGCGATGTATCTCAAAAGCAATGTGTCTTAGAGGCGATCGCTCTTTAGAACGATCCACTGCCTTAGTCCGGCTCACGGACGGCTCATGCAAGCATTATTGTCGAATTTGGGGCAGAGGGGAAGGGGGATGAAGAATGATTTTGATAGAAAAGCAGAGATGAATCGATTCAGCCTAATCTTGAGCTTCAAAAAACCTTCTAAGAACCGCTGAGTCTAAGATTTGCTCGTTCTAAAAAATTTATGCTCTATTTTTTAGTTAAATAAGAACAAAAGACAAAAAAGTCTTTAATCTTTCTGTGGTGGAGCAGACTATGAGCCTGAAATTGAAGTTAATCCCTTGAAGGTTCTTGGGTAAGGGAAAGAGTCCATAACCGCCTAAAAGACGATTCAAACTCCAATCTGCTCTCTATTGCTCCAATTTGCTCAATTTTTCTGTTTTAGATAGGGCTGAAGCTGAATGAATTTAAGGTCTTGAGCGATCGTCCTTACCTTTTGACTCGGCAAAAAATCGGTAAAGCGTGGGGCCAGGGGTGTAGAACCTTCAGTAAAGGCGGCTTCTTAAGAGCTTTGTGACAAATCATCAATTTTTTCAAAAATCGCCCTTAGTGCCAGTGATGCGTTCGGAGTAGATAGAATCTAATCCATACCTTGAGAGACTTTGGGCGAATAGACATTCTTGACTTACCTAAGTTAAAGTGGTAGTGAGTTTGTTTTAGGGATTTAGCCCAGTCATCTGGATCATCCTTAACTACGGTACAAAGCCACGAAAGTTGAAAAGCGAAGACAGCGTCACAGATTTCAAAAATATTGGGTTAGGGATGATAGCTATGCAGATTGAAGCAGAAGGAAGAAAACCAATTCGCTCTTTGGAGGATGCCTTAGAGTATTGCCAGACCCTAGGAATGCGCTTGAGCAAACAGCGGCGCTTTGTTTTGGAGCTGCTTTGGCAGGAAAAGGAGCATTTGTCTGCCCGCGAAATCTACGATCGCCTCAATCAGCGCGGCAAAGACATTGGGCACACCTCCGTCTACCAAAATCTGGAGGCGCTATCGGCGCAGGGCGTGATTGAGTGCGTGGAGCGATCGGATGGACGGCTGTACGGGAACATCAGCGATCCCCACAGCCACGTTAACTGCCTGGACACCCAGCAAATTATGGATGTCCACATTGAGCTACCTGCCGATTTGCTGCGCCAAGTCGAAGAGCAGACGGGCGTGAGGATTACCAACTACAGCATTGATTTTTACGGCTACCGCGCTGAAGCTGCGGCTAACCCCCAGGGTTAAGTTCGAGGCGGCTCAACCTTCAACTTCAGACAGCTAATCTGCTTCGATCGCATCATCACTTTGTTAGGGACGCTCCAGGGAGCGTCCCTTCTTTTTAGGGCCTTGCTTTGTTCTGAGACACTACCCGTAGAATTCATCCAAATTTTTGATTCAAATCCTAAATTTGTGAGTAAGCTGAACTAGCCTCGCAGGGCAACCCACCGCAAATTGCAATCTCACAAGTTGGTTTAGGCAGAATCTATGGGAAAACAGCAGCTTGATCAAGCTATAGCTCAAGAAACCCGCAAAATTAACTTGTCTACTTCCAAAAACTTGTCTACTTCCAAGAAGATAAGGAATTCCTCGCCTATTCAATCTTTGAAGCTTTCTGATACCTGGCATCGAAATCGGATCTTGTCCGATCGCAATCAGCCTGTTGAAGAAAAAACTGAATTAAGACAGCAGGTGCAGCCCGATACAGAGCCATCTTCTAACTCTATATCTAGCGTTATGTCTGGTATTGAGTCTGTGACGACGATCGCTCCCGAAACTCCAAGTTTTGAGCCGCAAGAGGCAACTCTGGCTCCAGCGAAACCGCTACAAATTCCTTTCTGGCTGCCATTCCAGCAAAGGAAAAAACGCTGGGACTGGCTGATTGCTTGGCTCACTGTCTTGTGTCTCTTTGGCGGCATGGGAACTTCGGCACTGCTATGGCTGACGGGGCTGCCGCCCTTGCCCAACTGCGGCGATATTTCGCCGGACTCTGGGATGCCTCGCTTATATTGCGCTCAGCAAGCCGCGCGATCGGGCAAGCTCCCCGATCTGCTCAAAGGGATTGCGCTGCTGAGAGACTGGTCGTCCGATCAGCCGTTTTATGAGCAAGCGCAGAATCTTGTGAGCGAATGGTCTGAGCTGGTATTAATCAGCGCACAGAATAAAATTGACCAGAATGATTTGAAAGGAGCGATCGCCGCCGCCGCTCAGGTTCCTGTCTCTAGTCCAGTCTATGGAAAGGCTCAGAAGGCGATCGCTGCCTGGAAAAACCAGTGGCATAAGGGAAACGTACTATACGCCAAAGCTGAAATTGCCATTCGGACGCAGAACTGGAAAGAGGCGGCAGCGCAGGTGGTCGAGATGGGCTACATGGATCACGAGTATTGGCGACTTCAGCAAGCTGACGTGCTTTCTCAACGAATTCTGAGGGAAAAAGATGCCCGACAGTCCCTCATCCAAGCTCAGAAGCTGATAAAAGGTAAAAATCTGGATCTTGATGCCAGTAGAGCCAATTTAGAGAGGTCTGATTCAGAGAAGGTTGACTTGAGCAAAGTTGACTTGAGCAAAGCTGACTTGGACAAGATTGATCTGAGCAAAGTTGACCCTGATAGGCTGGGGGATGCGATCGCCTTAGTTCAAGCCGTGCCTTCTGGAACGCTGGCTTTCCCAGAAGCCAAAGCCGCACTGGCTGAATGGAGTCAGGCATTGCTGGATTGGGCGATGCAGCAGTGGCAGCAGGGCAATATTGATCTGGCTCTGACCACAGCCCAGCGGATTCCATTTGATCCCGACCTGCCGATCGCCGGGAAAGACTTGATTCAGCTTAGCCATGCGCAGCAGCAAACAAAGGATATCCAACAGCAGGGACTCACTGAACAGCTCTGGAGCTTATTAGAAGCCACCTCCGCCGTAGGGCAGATTTCTCACGATAGCCCGGTTTACGAACTGGCTCATGGACGATCGCAGACCTGGCAGGCGCGGCTTCAGGACGTGATTCAGCTCCAGTACGCTGAGGTCACAGCACAGCTAGGCGATCACGCTTCACTGCAAATGGCGATCGCCCAAGCCCAAAAAATTACCCCCGATCGCCCCGGTCGGCTTTCCGCTCAATCGTTGATTGCTCGCTGGAGTCAGGAACTTCAAAAGCTGGAAGATCGACAGTACCTTATCCGAGCCAGGGAGATGGCAAAACCAGGGAAAGTGGAGGATTTGAAACGGGCGATCGCCCAAGCTCAAGAAATTCCTTCGCACCGAGCACTATGGCAGGAGGCTCAAACGCAGATGAAAACCTGGACAGGGCAAATCCAGGTGATTGAAGATCAGCCATTCCTTGATCAAGCTAAATTTTTGGCAAAGCAAGGAAAATATGCTGACGCAATTCAGGTGGCGGAAAAGATTCAGGGCGATCGCGCCCTCTACGCGACGGCTCAAACTGCGATTGGCACCTGGCAAGCTCAGATTCGTAAAGTTCAGACGGCTGAAGACCAGCCCATTCTCGATCAAGCCAACGCACTGGCCGCCAGAGGACGGCTAACCCTGGCGATCGAGATGGCCTCACAGATTGCCCCTGACCGCGCGCTTTCAGACCAGGCGCAATTTTCGATCAGAAGCTGGGCAGAAGAACGAGCTGCCGTCTGGAGTTCTCAAGCAGCTACAGAAGGCGATGAAATAGAAGAAATAGAAGCAGATGAATACTGACCCGCTCCTAGACATATCGGCAGACGGTAGTCCTTACCTAAATACCACTACCCAGCAGACGGGGCAGACGGATCAGCATCTGCTCAATAGGCGATCGCGACCCTCCTTTCAAATTTCGGACATCCTGACGCTTTTGATACCGTAAGTTTTTGACTGAAGATTCTTAATGAGGCTGAATTAAGCTAGAAAGTCTATATATTTTCGTGCAATTAATGAGTCTTGCGATTTATTAATTTGGGTAAAGCTGATGAGATGAAGTCGATGAGATGAAATTGACAGCGTTGAGGAGCAACAGCAGTGATGCAGACTCGAATCTGTTGCGTTACCGTTAGCTAGGCTAATAGCCTCCGCAAGTCTGACCGCGATCGCCAGACTGACGAGGCAACAGCCATTTTTGGAGTGGTGTGGGATTGAGTGTGCTTTCATGGCTGAACAGAAGTTTGAACAGAGTCCATTAGAAGAGAATCAGACCTGCGAGAATCCGGCTTCAGGGATTTCCCTGAACCGATTGCTGTCTCGTAAAAGTTGGCACATGGGTCGTCTAGTGGAGCGATCGCCCCAGCCAGCTGAGGAAATTCCGGGCAACCTCTCACCTGGCAAACCTCCGTCTAGCAAACCTCCGTCTAGCAAATCTCCGTCTGGTAAACCCAGGGCTTGGACTTGGTCATTAGCTTGGCTGGCTATTTTAGGTGTCTTTGGTGGCATGGGCACCTCAGCGCTACTGTGGCTCATCACCCTGCCACCCCCTGTAAACTGCCAAAACCCTGCCAAGCTCACCCTAGATGGGGAACGTCTCTACTGCGCCCGTGAAGCCGCGCGATCGGGCGAGTTGCCCAAGATTATTGCCGGACTCGATTTGGTCAAGTCGTGGGATGAAGATCACCCCTTACAAGGCGAAGCGCAAAATCTGCGGGAGGAATGGTCGAAGCGTTTGTTTGTGGTGGCTCGCAACAAGGTGGATCAGAGCGACATGAAGGGCGCAATGGCAATCATTAGCCACATTCCCAAAAACACAGAAATTTATGCCGATGTCCAAAAATCTGTAACGCGCTGGAAAAAACAGTGGGCGGCAGGGGAAGCGATCGCCAACAAGGCTCTAGTCGCGATGAAGCAACAGAAGTGGGATGATGCCTACGCGCAGATTGCCATCTTGAATGAATCAAGCTACGACTACTGGCGGCTCAATCGAGCGGTTGCCCTAGCGCAGCAGCTTGGAGCTGAAAAACAGGCGTGGCAGGTTTTAAACCAGGCTAAAAAAGTCGTCGTTGACGGTTCGCCCTATCAGCTGAGTCAGGCGATCGCCCTAGCGCAGCAGGTGCCCCCCAACACCTATGCCCAAGCAGAAACCCATGTCCAAGTGCAGCAGTGGAGCCAAAAGCTGCTGCGCTTGGGCATTGCAAAATGGAAAGAAGGGGATACCACCTCTGCCGCCACCCTGCTCCGGTTGCCTGATAGCGTGACGATCTTGCCAGAGCTTGCGCCAGAGATGGCAGATCTCATGCAGTTTGCCGGAGCCTATCGACTGGCGGGCAGAATCAGCTCTCGCTGGTTGCCTTCAGTGGGGCAAATTTGGGACATGCAGGAGGCGATCGCCGCCATTCAGCAGGTGAAGCCCGACAGCCCGTTTTACCCACAGGCGCAGATTCACCGAAAAAACTGGCAAACCCAGCTTCAGGACATGATTCAGTTGCAGTATGCTTCTGCGATCGCCAGTCTGGGTCAGCGAGACAGCTTCAAGCTTGCCGTCAGTCAGGCGCAAAAAATTGGAGTCGATCGCCCTCGACGAGGACAGGCGCAAACGCTGATCTTTTTCTGGACAGGCGAAATGCAGCGGGTTGAAGATCAGCCTTACCTAGCTCGTGCTAAAGCCCTAGCTCAGTCGGGACAAATTCCGGCTCTGAAGGCAGCCATTGCCGAAGCCAAGCTCATTGCCCCCAACCGAACGCTATCTAAGCCTTCACAAGATCTGATCGCATCTTGGCAGGCGCAAATTGAGACGTTAGAAGATCAGCCGATTCTGAATCAGGCGATCGCCTTGGCAGAGCAGGGTGACTTAGAGGAAGCGATCGATCGAGCCGGAAAAATTCGGGCAGGTCGCGCCCTGTATGCCCAGGCTCAAGGTAAGGTGAGCGACTGGCAGTTCCAAATCATCATTAACGCCCAAATTGCGGCAGATCAGCCCATCCTCGATCGCGCAAGTGCCTTAGCCAACAACGGCGATTTGACTTTGGCAATTAGCGTGGCGAGCCAGATTTCTCCTGGACGGGCGCTCTATGATCAGGCGCAGGGAGCCATTAGCCGCTGGCGCGTCGAGCGAGACAGCATTATCAATGCTCGTGAATACGCCAGACCCTCCTATTCTCCTGACACAGCGCCATCTTCTGAGCCAAAGCCTTCCGGATTTGGCTCGACTCCTTTACCGCTTGATAGAAACTCACCGCTTTCGCCTGTAGAACCTGAGCCTTTGCCCAGCCTTGAATTGGTTGATCCCAGTGCGCCCGCATCCGATAGTCCTGTGGAGGGAGATGATCAAGCACCCATCATTGTGGAACCTCAGCCCATTGATCCTGCGCTACCCGATCTCCAGCAATCTAGACCGCAACCGTCCTACGAAGGCTACTATGATCAGCGATACTATCAAGACTCTCAGTAGATATCGTTTGTTCTAACGCCGAAACCGCCATGAGCCAAAATCGCCATGAGCCAGAATCGCCATGAGCCTTGTCCAAGCTGCTATCCGTCATCCCTATAGGCTGATGCTAATTGATGAAGATCCGGTCTTTCGGCTAGGACTACGGGTCTGGCTAGAGCGATATGCCGATCTGAGCTTGATAGCAGAAGTCGAAACAGGTGAGGCGGCGCTGGAGTATTTAGAAGACGCGCTTTCTGATTCATTAGAACGTTCATCAGTGGAACATCCATCAGAGTCGGGAGCGATCGCCCTAGCGGTTCCTGACCTAGTAGTTTTAGAGATGGAATTGGGGCGATCGCATCCCGATCGCATCCCAGGGTTAACCCTCTGTCAGCATCTGAAAACGAAGTATCCCACCCTACGAGTCTTGATGCTCAGCGCTTCACCTGAACCTTTGCTGAGCGCGGCAGCTCAACAGGCAGGAGCCACAGGCTATTGCCCTAAGACTGTAGAGCCAGAGAGTTTAGCCAATATATTGCGTCGAGTTGCAGACGGGCGATCGTTTTTCTGGAACGCGGCTTCTACTTCCTACTCTCCACTCCCCACTGCTCCTACTCCCTACCTCCCCTCTTCCCATCTCTCCTCTCCTCGCCGCCCTGCTCCCCTTAGCCGCTTTCGCCGTAACTTGCGCCAGTCAGGCTTACAGCAAATTGAGGCTGCCCTAGCAGAGGTCAATGCCGAACTGCGGCAGTTAGAGCTTTCTTTAGTCGATCGCGCCATTCTGGCCGGAAGACAACGAGAGCTAAGAGCGGCGCGCAAGCTCATTGGCTGGATGTTGGCAACCCCTAGCTTGACCGAAGAGCGGGCGCGGCAACCCGTAAGTTCACAGGGCACAGGTTCACAGTTCATAAATTCACAGATTACAGGTTCACAGATTACAGGTTCACAGGGCGCAGGTTCACAGATCACGAATAGGTCAGGAGGGGAAGAGCGATCGCTCCCTACAGCTTCTGCTTTAACAATTAACGCATCGTCAGAGAGCGCTATCTCTAAGATGCGTATAGAATCTGTGCTATTCGATGCCGTGCTGGAGAAGCTGCACAATAGCCTGGAAAACGGTACAGAAACACCGATGGAAATTGACATTCTGCGAGAGGAGAAAAAGCGAGAGCTGTTTTACTTAATCCTGCGGCAGCTAGAGAATTTCCTTGACGAATTGCGTTACTCAGAAGTGCAGCCTGAACAGCTTGAGCCGAAGCGATCGTCCATCCTTCTCGACTTGTGGCAGGCGGTAACCACCGAGTTTTTTGGCAAATATTACGCCATAGCTGTAGACGGCAAATCTGTAGAAGTCGTAGAAACGCTGCTTCGGGATGAAGCGATCGTCCAGCTAGAAATCTTGGACAAAATTCCTAGCGTAGTAGACCTGCTCAAACATCTGCTGTTTCAGATGCCGCTGGCAGTCGATAGCGTGCCCTATGCGCCCGGAAATCCAGAGGCGATGAGCCGTGCCGAAGTTTTGACTGAGAATCTGCTGATTCAGCTAGCCAATGCCGTCATTCAGCCCCTTCTCAATCGCTTTGCCAGCATTGAAGGGATCAAACAAAATCTTTACAGCCGCAAGCTGCTCTCTAACCGCGAAATTGAGCGATTTCGCAACGATCTGTCTTGGAAGTATCGCATCGAAAAGTATTTCAGAGAGCCACAAAATATTTTTGAGAGTCAATATTCCATTCACGTATTTTCTTGGAAAGGCATTCAAAAAACCTCAATTTATGCGCCTCGTAGCCCCGAACTCAACGAACTTTCGGGCGTTCAGCTTGCCGTGACGCTAGCCCTAGAAACCCGTGATGCGATCGCCCCTCGGCTGCGAACGGCGGTTTCTTGGGCGGGCAATAGCGTCATTTACGTTCTGACAGAAGTTGTCGGACGGGGGCTAGGGCTAGTAGGGCGAGGCATCTTGAAAGGATTGGGGAACGCTTGGCAAGATCCTAGACTAAAACGTTAGGTTGAAACGTGAGGTTAAAACCTATGCGCATTCTCTCCCGTACCTCTTATAGCAGCCGCCAAGGCGGTTAGGACAGGGACATTTAGGGTGAGGCGCGAAGCGCCTCACCCTAAATGTCCTAAGCAAACTGGCGACAGCTATATCAGTATTTGTATCATCACAATGCAGTTTCAAATGCGATTGGATCGCGTGTGAATCGAGTGCGGTTTGGCGCGATCGTCCCTAGATGTTGCAAAATGGCTTAGATAGCATCCTCATAGATTTGGGCGCGTTTTAGATGAATGTTCGTTGCTTATTCTCTGCCTGTTTGACGATTTTGAGCGCGTCTTCCAGAAGTTTCACCCAATGTAAAGGTTTGTTAATAGATTTATCAGGGCGTGTGGCGCAGACAAGTCTAGTGCAGACAAGTTTAGTGCAGACAATGGCACGGACAGTAGTTTGCCTATTTTTAGGGCTAGTTCTAAGCACTGTTCTGTGGGTAACTCCTGGAACTTCTCCGGTGTGGGCAGCTTTGACCGACGATCGTTACGAGGGCAATATCTTTCCCCTCTATGCTGGTAATGGTTCGTTAGTTCCCCCCAGAATTACGCTGGCAGAGGCACGTCAGCGACAGCTGCCCGCTTTGTTGGTTTTCTATATTGATGACAGTGCAGACTGCAAAAGGTATGCGTCAGTGGTTTCTCAACTCGACGCTTTCTACGGTCGGGCGGCAGGGTTCATCCCCATTAGTGTCGATGCTATTCCATCTGAAACTCGCTACGAATCGACCGATCCAGGGTACTACTACAGCGGATTTGTGCCTCAGACAGTTTTGCTCGATCAGGAGGGTAAGGTGGTCTTAGACCAGAAAGGGGCGATCGCTTTTGAGACAGTAGATGATGCGTTTCGCAAAGTCTTTGATCTACTGCCTCGATCGGAGTCTGTGGAGCTGAAGCGGCGACAGGTGAATGAAGTGAACACAGAGTTAGTGCCATAGGTTGAGCTTGAATTTAGAATCGAATCCGGACTAAATCTCACAAGATCACCCGAACGGGTACTCCTAGCAAAGAAAGACTAAGATTAGGATGAAGTATAAAAATTATCCGATGGGGCATCACGGGTAGTGAAGTTTGTGAGGAACTAGGGTTACGAATCTCAATTACTTCTTTATGCTGAAGTCAGGGTTAGGGGGTTTCCATTTGATGCATCTACACTTAAGCAATCGAGTAGGTTGCCCCAGCCATACAGTTGAGTGGGGGCAAAGACTCTGAAACGCTTTTGAGGCTCGATCGTGACTGAACTTCAACAAAGCCAATTCCATCATGAGTCGCTCATTTTCTCTGATCAGCTCAGATAGACCTCTGGGCGGACGGTACAAAATAACTAGCCAGTTGGGAGTAGGCGGGTTCGGTCGAACTTTTCTGGCAGAAGACTTGCATTTGCCAGGTCATCCTCAATGTGTGATCAAGCAGCTCAAACCTCAGATCAGCAGCGATGATGCGTTGCAGATGGCAAGACGCTGTTTCAATACCGAAGCGCAAGTTCTCTATCAGCTAGGCATCCACGACCAGATTCCGCGCCTGCTGGCTCACTTTGAAGACAATCAAGAATTTTATCTAGCTCAAGAATTTGTTGAAGGAGAGCCGCTCACCAAAGAATTTGTAGAGGGCAAAACCTGGTCAGAAAATCAGGTGGTTTTTTGGCTGCAAGATATTCTTAAGGTTCTGGCATTTGTTCACCAGCGACAGGTGATTCACCGCGATCTCAAACCTTCTAACCTGATTCGCCGTCGTCACGATCGCCGCATTGTTTTAATCGACTTTGGTGCCGTCAAGCAGGTCAGCACCCAAGGCGTTGACCTTGAACAGGGCTTGACCAATATTACAATTTCTATTGGCACCCAGGGCTATATGCCCAATGAGCAGGTAGCTGGTAAGCCTCGCTTTAGCAGCGATATTTATGCTGTAGGAATTCTGGGCATTCAGGCGCTGACAGGCATCCACCCTCGGCATTTGGGCGAAGATCTAGAGGGCGAAATTTCTTGGCATCATCTGGCACCGGAGCTGCATCCAGAGCTGACGAAAATTTTGGATCAAATGGTGCGCTATGACTTCCGCGAACGCTTTCCAACGGCGATCGAAACTCTGGAAGCCTTAGAGAAAGTGCCCGTAGCCGTGACCGATCCGTTTATTCTATTTCCACCCTACGTTGGCACAAACGGCAACAGCATTGAGGCGGGTACCACGGCAAATCTGAGAGAGTTTTCTCGTCCTCTACCCGACTTTAGCTCGGCTGATTTCACGGTGAGTGAGGAAGATCTGATGTCTACCGCCGTGTGGGATCGCTCCGGTAACGAACCTCCTGAAACTCAAATCCAGGCTGAGGGAATATCAGAGGCGCATCCCACCCATAGCTCAACCAATGGCTCAACTCATGGCTCAACCAACGGCACAGGCATTACTCAGGTCGTGAGTCCTCCCCCTCCTGTCGTGGAACCGATCGCGACTCAAAGCCGAAAAGCAACTCGAACATGGGGCATCTTGGGGGCGATCGCCGTAACCTTGGGTCTAGGATTGTTCATGCAGATGGCTCAGCCTCAGCGAGATACTGCCGAGCCAGGAATATTTCCAACAGCTTTGTCTGATCCTGGCGATCCCCCGACTGACCCTAAGAAAAAAGCGGCACTGCTACTCGATCGGGCGAATAATCTACGGCTGCAATGGAAAAATCAAGAGGCAATTAAGGTCTACGATGAGGCATTAGCCATTCGATCGGACTATGCTGAAGCCTATGCCGGACGCTGTGAAACGCTGAATCAGCTCAAGCGACCCGAAGAGGCGATCGTTTCCTGTAATGATGCACTCGCCTTTAAACCTAACTATCCAGAGGCGCTCTGGAGCAAAGGAAACGCCCTGCTTCAGCAAAATCGAACCTATGAAGCGCTGAGCATTTATGAAGGAGTGACAGCGGACAAGCCCAAGTTTTCAGAGGGCTGGGTCAAACGCGGGGTGGCGCTACAAAAGCTAGGACGTTCTTCCGAAGCCATCAATGCACTGGATGAAGGCATTCGCATCCAGCGCAATTCTGCTGAGGCTTGGCGCACCAAAGGCGCAGCGCTGCTCAATCTTCAGCGCTATCAAGAGGCAACTGTGGTTTTAGATAAAGCCCTCCAGCTTAAGCCTAAAGACCCTGAAGCTCAGAGACTGCGGCAGGAGGCAAGAGCAGCGCTGGGCGGCTAGCTTTTGCTAGAGGTCTTCGCTGAAAACGGTCGCCTCTTGCCAAAAATTGACGCGACGGGAACGCCAAATCGCTACACTAGAGAGTGATGTCAGCAAGAGCCTTAAGATGACTGAGCAAGTAATTGAGCAAATGACTGGACAAGCTGCTGAGCAAGTCTCTGAGCAGCCAGAAGCTCGGGCTTTGTTTCAGGCGGCGTATGAAAACCGCTATACCTGGGATGCCAGCTTTCCTGGCTACACCGCAGACGTAACTCTGCGGGAAGGTGAGAAAGTCCATACGGGCAAGCTTCGCATCGCTCCCGATGGTAAGGGCAGCTTTAGCCATGAGGTTACAGAGGTGGCTGACGAAGAAGCCAAGAAAGCTATTGCGGGGCAAGCTTGGGAAATTGCGGTGCATCGCGTCCGTAGAACCTTTGAGGAAAGCCACGGCAAGAATGTCTTTACTCTAGGCGCAACCGATGAAAAGGGCGCGGTCGAGATTTTGGTGAGCGGTAAATCCATGGGCGATCGCTATAAGATTCACAACAACGAGGTGAGCCTGGTTCATCGCCATATTCGCAGTGTCGTCGTCACCATCAACACTCTGAGCAGCCACCAGACTGAGGCAGGCTATCTGTCTCATCGCTATGACTCGGTGTACCACGATGTGGAAACAGGTGAATCCAAAGGCTCTCAGGTATTTGAGGATGAGTACGAAAAAGTAGGCGGCTACTATATCCTCAACCGTCGGGCGATTACGGACGATCAGAATGCTACTAGCGAATTTTTATTCTCAAATATCAAGCTGCTAGCTTAAAGGCTGAGCGCTTAGATTGAGTG
This sequence comes from Drouetiella sp., assembly GCF_059504425.1. Classification (NCBI taxonomy): domain Bacteria; kingdom Bacillati; phylum Cyanobacteriota; class Cyanophyceae; order Oculatellales; family Oculatellaceae; genus Drouetiella; species Drouetiella sp. The sequence goes on along the minus strand of NZ_JCACIN010000016.1, from coordinate 54,904 downwards.
CATAGACTGAGCGTGTAGATTGAGCGCTTAGAGGCTGGGAGGATGGGAAGTCACCTCTCCTTAGCCAATTCTCAGGCGATCGAGATAGGATGAAGGAAACAAGACAAGCCCAAAAACTATATAGGTATGCTATGGAAACGCTGGAATTGACGAATGCAAATGTTGAAAAAGTATTAGACGATTTGCGTCCCTACTTAATGTCGGATGGCGGCAACGTTGAGCTAGTAGAAATTGACGGCCCTGTAGTTAAGCTAAAGCTTCAGGGCGCGTGCGGCACCTGCCCCAGCTCTGCTATGACGTTGAGAATGGGCATCGAGCGCCGTCTGCGAGAGTTTATTCCTGAGATTGCAGAAGTTGAACAAGTTTTCTAGGCAGATTGTTCAGGCATATCTTCTAGGACATAAAACTTCTAGAGCATAAGGGACAAAAGGTAAGAACTAGGCTGTAAGGTAAAAAAGTATTCTCAGTATTTGCCTTCTGCCTGTTCCCTTCTGACTCTTTCCATGGCGCATCCCCTATACGTCGCGTTTGTCTGGCATCAGCATCAGCCTCTCTACAAAAGCTCTGCCCAAGGTAACTATCGGCTGCCTTGGGTAAGGCTCCATGGTACAAAAGATTACCTGGATCTGGTGCTGCTCCTAGAGCGCTACCCAAAGCTGCACCAAACGGTGAATCTAGTACCTTCGCTGATCTTGCAACTCGAAGACTACGTAGCTGGAACTGCTTTTGATCCTTATTTGACGCTAGCGCTTCAGCCGATCGCCCATCTGGATGAAACTCAGCGCCACTTTATCATTCAACATTTTTTTGATGCCAACCACCACACGCTGATTGACCCCCATCCGCGCTACGCGGAGCTATATGAGCAGCGCCATGAGCAGGGCTGGGATTGGTGCCTGAAGAACTGGGAAGCGCAAGACTACAGCGATCTACTGGCATGGCATAACCTCGCTTGGATTGACCCTCTGTTTTGGGATGATCCAGAGGTCGCAAATTGGCTGGCAAAAGATCGGGGATTTACATTGAGCGATCGCCAACGCATTTATTCTAAGCAGCGCCAGATCCTCAGCCGCATTATCCCGCAGCACCGCAAGATGCAGGAGAGCGGTCAGCTAGAGATTACTACTACGCCCTACACGCATCCCATCTTGCCGCTGCTGGCAGATACCGACTCTGGTCGGGTGGCATTGCCCAAAATGGTGCTGCCTGAACATCGCTTTCAGTGGGCAGAAGATATTCCTCGGCATCTGCGCAAGGCGAAGCAAATCTATCGAGAGCGATTCGGCTGCAATCCCAAGGGGCTATGGCCATCTGAGCAGTCGGTGAGTCCGGCAATTTTGCCCGATGTAGCGGCACAGGGGTTTCAATGGCTTTGCTCGGATGAGGCAGTCTTGGGCTGGACGCTGAACCATACATTCCGCCGCGACAGTTCGGGCACTCTAGAGGAACCAGAGGTGCTGTATCGCCCCTATCGTCTGGAAACAAGTCAAGGAGATTTGGCGATCGTCTTCCGAGATCATCGCCTTTCTGATCTGATTGGCTTTACCTATGGCGCTATGGAGCCTCGACAAGCTGCTACTGACCTCGTTGGGCATCTAGAATCTATTTCTCGCTCCCTCAAAGTGCATCAAGGCAACGGTAGCGGGCTGGATCAGCCTTGGCTAGTGACGATCGCCCTAGATGGCGAGAACTGTTGGGAGTCCTACTTGCAGGATGGCAAGCCGTTTTTAGAGCGTCTCTATCGCATTCTCAGCGATCATCCCAGCCTGAAGCTAGTGACGGTTTCAGAATTTTTGGAGCAGTTTCCGCCGATCGCCACTTTACCCGCCGAGAAGCTGCACAGCGGCTCTTGGGTAGACGGCAGCTTTTCTACCTGGATTGGCGATCGCGCCAAAAATCGCGCCTGGGATTTGCTGGCGGCAGCCAGACAGACTTTGGCAAAACATCCAGAAGCCACTGAAGAAGATAATCCCGAAGCCTGGGAAGCCCTCTACGCTGCCGAAGGCTCAGACTGGTTCTGGTGGTTTGGGGAAGGGCATACCTCCAGCCACGATGCAATGTTTGACCAGTTGTTTCGCGAACATCTGGCAACGCTCTACAGAGCCTTAAATGAGCCAATCCCCATAGAGGTGCGATCGCCCATTGAAGACCATCTGAACAAGCGAGAACATCGTCCTCAAAGCTTCATCCATCCCAGCATCGACGGCAATGGCGATGAGCAGGACTGGGAAAAAGCAGGATGCATTGAAATCGGCGGCGCATCTGGCACCATGCACCGAAGCGGCTTCGTGCAGCGGCTTTGGTATGGGGTTGATCATCTCAATCTTTACCTGCGGCTAGATTTAAAGATGGGCGCACAGCCCGGAGTGAACTTTCCTCTGGAGCTACATCTACTGTGGTTTTACCCCGATCGCCCTATGTCCACCAGCCCTGCACCCTTACAGCATTTGCCCGATCAGCCGCCGCTAGACTACAGGTTTCGGCACCACTTGGGCATCAACCTGTTGACCCAATCGCTGTGGTTTCAGGAAGCGGGCGATCGCGCTCAGTGGCAGTCCCGTCTCAGCCGTGCCAAGGTTGCCTTTAATACCTGTTTGGAAATTGCGATTCCTTGGGCAGATTTGCAGATTGTGGAGCCAGATTGGTCGCTGCGGTTGGTAATGGTTCTAGCCGATGAGGGACGGTATGTTAGCTATTTGCCGGAAGATCAGTTAGTTCTGGTGCAGGTACCTTAGATGTGGCTGTCTGCGCAAATCTGCACGAATGCGGCTGTCTGAGTAAATGTAGCTGTCTGAGTAAATTCTGAATCAGTGCGATCGCCTTCTAAATAGAGGTGAACCTTTCCAAAAAATATTCTAGGAAATCAAGGACGACGAGTGCGCCGCAGTTCTGTGATTTGATCAGCAATGTCCAAAATGGACTGAGGCATATCAGGTCCTGTCAAAATCACATCTACCTGAGCCGGACGCTGCTGGAGGAAGTTCAGCACTTCTACTTCAGAAATTAGACCAAAGTTGATGGCAAGACTAAGTTCATCTAGCACCACCATCGAGTATTTTCCTTCAGAAACGACGACCTGCGTGTGATGCCATAGCGCTCTGAGGGCGATCGCCTCATTTTCCTCTACATCTGCCGAATCAATGCAGCGGGGTAAATCGCAGCGAATCCAGTCTAGATGCTGCCCAAGCTGCACAGGGTGCCGATATCCTTGCCCAATGCCGCCCTTTAAAAACTGCACGACCAGGACAGAAGTACCCTGTCCGGCAATTCTCAGCGCCTGCGCCATAACATTGGTAAAGAAGCTGCGGTGCGAGCTGGTAAAGACCTGAATAATGCCTTCGATCGCGTGAGGCAGAGCCAGTGGCGTACTGCGGTTAGGGACTTCAAGTTGAGAAACCATTGGGCTACTTTAGGCTACAGGACTGAACAAATAGGAAGCGGGATCTAAGTAAACTCTTACCCCTTAAGGGCTACTGCCAAACATAGGGCTAACGGTAGCAGGTCTTCCGCGATATTTTCTGTGTGGCAAATATAGCGTTGCTTTCCGACTCTTCTTTCTAAAAAACACTATATGTAATATAACCGCCAATCTCTAAATCGGGATCTAGAGATCAAGTTCCTAACGCCCAATCCCCGATCCCTAGTATTCTGAGTGAGGATTTCGAGGAAAGCATCATGGTTTGGCAGCGTCCGGACGGTCGGCAACCCGATCAACTTCGTCCCGTTCAGTTTGAGCGGAATTTTACTCGATTTGCGGCTGGCTCTGTGCTAGCTCATTGTGGTGAGACTCAGGTACTTTGCACCGTTAGCATTCAGACTGGTGTGCCCAAATTTCTTGAAGGAACGGGGCAAGGCTGGCTCACGGCAGAGTACCGGATGCTGCCTACAGCTACGGTTCCGCGTCAGGCGCGCGAGTTTATGAAGCTTTCAGGGCGCACGCAGGAAATTCAGCGCCTGATTGGGCGCAGTCTGCGGGCAGCAATTGACATGCAGATCTTGGGTGAACGCACCATCACCATAGATGCAGACGTGTTGCAAGCGGATGCAGGTACCCGCACAACTGCAATTACGGGCGGCTATGTAGCGCTATGGGACGCGATCGATAAGCTCCTTCAGAGTGGGGAGCTAGAGCGATCGCCCCTTTGTCATCAAATTGCCGCCGTGTCGATCGGGCTACTGGACGGAGAAGCGTTTCTGGATCTGAACTACCCCGAAGACGTTGCCGCCTCAACAGACTTGAATATTGTGCTCAACGATGAGCTAGAAATTATCGAGCTTCAGGGTACTGCCGAAGAAGGTAGCTTCAGCCGTCTACAGCTCAACCAAATTTTGGATTTGGCAGAGAAAGGGATTAAGGAGTTAATGGAATTGCAGTCTCAAGCCTTGCCCGATCGCCGTTAGCGGCGTAGAGGAAAGCCAGCTCTAAGCCTATTGACCCTGCCCAGGCACTCCGCTGCTCTGCACAATCACATTCTGAATTTGCGGCAGCGCCAGAAAAGTTTTGGCCTGGGTGACGAGACGATCGCCCCAGAGATTTTGCTGCAAGAATTCTGGATCGCCGTAGCGGCTGTCTAGCTTCAGCGCGGCTTCACCTAGACTAACTGCCTCTATCGTCTTGCCTTGAGCATAGAGAGCAATGGCGATCGCTAGCTGTGGCTCGGTTTGGTTACCGTCAATCTTCACGGCGTTTTGCCACTGTTCTAATGCGCCCTCCGCATCTCCCTTCTCATAAAGCACCAGTCCCACATTGTTGATGGCTGGCCAGAACTTGTCGTTTAGGCTCACGGCTTTTTGGTACTGGGCGATCGCCTCATCGTAGCGCTTCAGCTTGTAGTACGAGTTGCCCAAGCTAAACAAAGCTTCTGGTACATCGGTCTTGAGCTTTAACCCTGCCTGAATAGACTGAATCGCCGCATCATACTTCTCCTGCTGAAAGTAGGCATCTCCTAGAGCAAACAAAACGTTCTCATTGGCTGGGTCGAGCGATCGTGACTTCAAAAGCGCCTGAATGCCTGAATCAGTCTCTCTAGTCTCTAGATACAGGCTGCCCAGCAATGCCCAAACCTGGGGATTATTAGGGGCAAGCTGTGACGCAAGCTGTGCCCGTGATAAAGCAAGCTGAAGCTGCTGAAACTGAGCCAGTTGGGCGGCTTCCTGGGCTAAACCAAGACCCTGCTCCTCTAGCCGTTGCTGATCAAGTTGCAGCACATGAGGAACAAGCGCCTGAGCATAAACAGGCTGAACAGCACCCCAAATGCCAGAAACCACTAGAAGAGAGACAAGGGAGATTCGTTTTAACACAGCCAAAACTTGTGAAAAGGACAACGGACACTCAGTAAGCTTAAAACATTTGCATTCTAACGGGGCGAAAATATTTTTGCACTGCCTGAAGATTGCCGTTTCCAGAGAACCCTGATCTCAACTGCTTAGCAGCTGCTCTGCCAATGCCACATCAAAGTAGGTTGATTTCACCTCTTCCGCCCTGGGTTGAGACGGCAATAGTTGAAATGGCAAATCTGGCTCTCCCAAGTGGTCTATCACCAACGCCGCTCCAGAAAAGTCTTGGCTCTGCGTATAGCCATTCACCGTAATCACAGTCTTAAGACCCGCTTGCAGCGCCGATCGCAGTCCCTGCCGGGAGTCTTCCAGCGCTAGGCAAACCTCTGGCTCTAGGTTCATGGCTTGCAGCGCATACTGATAGATATCAGGTGCAGGCTTTTTGGCTGGGACAATATCACCCGCCGCAATCACCTCAAACCAGCCGATCGCCTCTGGCGCGATCGCATTTTCCAAAAGCGCCGTCACGTTGGCGGGGGTAGTAGTCGTGGCGATCGCCAGCCGAATGCCCTGTTCGCGAGCCTCTAAGAGCAGACGTTTCACGCCGGGACGCAGCGGAATGACGTTTTCCTGCAAGAGCTGCTTGTAGTGAACAGTCTTTGCCGCATGGAGACTGGCAATCTGCTCAGACAAGGTGTCAGGACTTGAATTGGGTAAGCTCACCTTCGGCAGCGCATTATCTAGATAAAAACGAATCCGCTCCTTGCCTCCCGTCACTTCCAGTAGCTTGCCATATTCTTCAACCGACCAATCCCAATCTAGACCAGCCGCCGCAAATGCCCGATTAAACGCAATCCGATGACCGTCTCGCTCGGTATCTGCCAGAGTTCCATCTACATCAAAAATTAGGGCTTGCAGTTGCGGCATAAAGTGATCAGATTAAAAATCTTGAAATTACAAAATTCTGGCGCTCTCAACCATGGTACACTTGTACCAAGTTAACTCCTCAACTCCACAGGGTGCCCTGCTTCTTTAACTCCCAACACTGCCTTTGATTATTAGAATGAATTCATACTAATTCACACTAATATAACCCTGGTTAATACAGGGTCACGTGTTTCTGTTCGATCGCGTCTGTAAGTTTACCTTGAAGCCATTGGCTCAAGCACGATTTTCGAGCGCTGCTAAAGTCTGTGCTCCAACAATGCCATCCACGCTCAAACCCTGATCGCGCTGGAAGGACTTAACGCCGCTCTCGGTCAAAGTGGCATAAAAACCTGTTGAAGACGCATTGAAATAGCCAGCCGATCGCAGCAAGTCCTGCACGTAGCGCACATCTGAGCCAGTATCTCCACGTCGCAAGAATACTCCCGCAGGACGGACAGGCTGAGGACGGATGGGGCGGTAGTCAGGATTGGGAAGCGGCTGTGGGCGAACAGGTTGGTAGCCACCGCAGAGATTAGCGGCACAGCCACAGGTCTGCTCGGCATAGGGCTGGTCGCCATCAGGACGCACCATAACAGCTTGATAGCCGGGAACACCAGGTCTGATGTCACGGTAGCTACGACCGTAAACATCCGTGCCGTAGTCATCTACGCCATAAACACCCGCACCGTAGACTGTTGCTGATGCAGCCTGCGTCAAGCCTGCGACCCAAGCTGTACTCAAAAGGCTCAGAAGAGCGATCGCTCCAGTGCTAGAAAGCAATTTAGTGGGCGATCTCTTGATCAGTAAACTCAAACCATTTGATGCAATACACAACTCTTTCAACTCAGGATTTTCGTAATCCTGAGCTAGGTGAAGAAAAGCCAAAGCTTCCATACGTTACTCCCCAAGCCAACTCTAAAAATCAGCCACGCGATCGCTTGCTCAAAAGAGTTGAGTAAGGCATTCGCAACTCCGCTCAATTCCCCTAATCTTAAAAGCGTTGGGGATGAACAGAACTCCTGTCACCTTACTCAAAACTCACCTACCTAAAGCTCAAATCACTATCTGCTCAAAAGAGCCGCATAGGTTTGAGGGCCGACAATACCGTCTGCCGATATACCGTTGTTAGCTTGGAAGCTGATCACCTGCTGTTCAGTAACAGAGCCAAAATAGCCCGTGATTGAAACTGAATAGCCATTAGCATTCAGCAGATCCTGAATGCTTGACACACCTGCGCCAGAGTCGCCGAAGCGATAGGTGCTGCCAACGCCGGGACGAATAGGCTGGAAGGAACTGCCTTCCATAGCTGCCAAAGTGTTGCTTCCAACAATGCCGTCAGCCACCAAGCCGCTGTAGGATTGGAAATTAATCACTGCTTGCTCGGTCTGAGTACCAAAGTATCCCGTCACCGGAACCGCATAGCCTAGGGAACCGAGCAACGATTGGATGTTCGATACACCTGCGCCAGAGTCGCCGAAACGATAGGTGCTGCCACCCCCCGGCAAGATAGGCTGGAAGCCACCAGTGCCCAGAGCCGCTAGCGTTGCCGAACCTGCGATGCCATCAGCCGTCAAGTAGTTGTCATACTGGAAGCTGATCACCGCTTGCTCGGTAGTTGAACCAAAGTAGCCCGTGTAGGGACCTGAAAAATATCCCGCGCTGCTGAGAGCATACTGTAGATCGGTTACGGCACTGCCGCTGCTACCAAACCTTAGAGCACCGCTGCTACCCGGATCAGGGGCTACACCCAAAAAGCCCTCCAGGGCACTCATGGTGGCACTACCTGCAACACCATCAGAGGTCAGGTACCTATCGTACTGAAAGCTGTAGACCTGGCTTTCAGTTTGCGAACCGTAGTATCCCGTAACAGGTACAGAATAACCGTTGTCGTTCAAAAGGTTCTGAAGGTAAGTGACATCAGAACCGCTATCTCCTCGGTAAAGGGCAGCTTGGGCAGCACTAGCAATGTTCAGAATGAAGGCAGAAGAAGCCACACCCAACAAAACAAAGAGTGTCTGGCTCGGCAGCTTCATTCCACTCAAGGAATTCAGCGCCGCTAAACCATCTTTCAAGAAAACTAGCTCTTTGCTCTCAGGATTTTCATAATCCTCAGCAACTTGGAGATAAGCAAAGGTCTCCATAGGTCATTCTCCTCAAAACAATAATTGCAAGGTTAACTCGATCCAAGTTTCATGCCCGACAACCTGGTAATGCGAACCTAACAAGTCGCCCTAACCGCTTAAGCCAATCAGTAGCCAATTCAGCCTGGGAGACATTCGCAACTTCCTAGATTGAATCTAGGAAAATACACTAAGCACCTGTCACTACTCATTTATTCTACGAATATCATAATTTCACGCCTTAAGCAACTTTTTGGGCGAAAACTTCTGAGCTTTCTCAAATAGAATTCTTCGCTACAATCAACGACTGCTTGCTCTCGCCATCCTATTTTTTGTAGAAAATAGAACTTGAACTTTTTCCCATGATTCTCTTTTTCTAAATGAAAGAAAAAGCTGAACCGATCGCCTCTTCCCAGAGAAACATTTAGGCGGTTTCAACCGTTGAATTCAAAAAATTATGGACAGGGTTTTACCTCATGTTCCTTCTCATACCAATTTGAATTGGAACCACGACAGATCCCGGTACGGGCTTGGCAATGCCAAGCCCCTTCTGAGGTTCGATGTGCCCACAAATTCGTTTAAATCGGTATCATTAATTGACTCATTACTAAGAGTGCCCATTTCTGCTAGCTCAGCTCACAACCTCAATGAGGATGGCTGCTAACAGTTTGCTTTTTGACTCAGCATTTTTCTGACTTTAATCGCTATAGCGGCAATGTGACTGCAAAAGTTGTGCCCTGATTCAGGCTGCTCTCAACCTGAATCAAACCTTGATGATTTTCCACAATGACTTTAGCGATCGCCAACCCTAAACCAGACCCAGCCGTAGCCTCCAGAGAATCCTGCTGCATATCAGAATAAGTACGCGCTGGATCAACTCGATAGAAGCGATCGAATAAATGAGGCAATGATTCTGCCGAAATGCCAATCCCCGTGTCTTTAACCAATACTTGCACCTGAGAATTTCCAGGCTGCTTCGATCGCTGGACGCTCACCTCCACCTGCCCTCCAGGAGGTGTATAACGCACCGCATTGCTGATGAGATTGGTTAACAAACGAGTGATTTGATCGCGATCGGCTTGAATGAGCAAGGGCGCTCCGCTATCTTTTACAAATTCTTTGCTACTAGCTGGAAGATGAGAGCCATTGGCTGGAAAATGAGAAGCAATGAGTAAAAGGGACAAAGATTTCTCTGAAGCGATCGCTTTTTGCTCCTCGACTACTTCTTGCACCAATTCATTCAGATCAACAGGCTCTCGCCTTAAAGCGGTAATTCCACCGTCTTGTCGCGCCAGAAACAGCAAATCATCAACCAGGCGACCTAATCTTCGGGTCAACCTTTCTACAACTTGAAGCTGATCCTGATACATATGAGGATCGGGATCAGCCAAAGCGACTTGGACATTGGTTTGAATCACGGCGATCGGGTTACGCAATTCGTGAGAGGCATCGGCGGTAAATTGTTTGAGCTGTTGGTAAGACTCTCGGACAGGGGCGATCGCCAACCCTGACAAAAACCAGCCGATCGCCGCGACCGTTGCCACAACCAGCACCGTGCCTACAGCCAAATCTCGAATGAGCTGCTGACTGGGTTTGCTAACTTCAAACCAAGGATGGCTCACCCGCAGATAGCCCAAAACCTGCTGCCCAACCTGAAGGCGCTGAGTCACCTGCCGTAGCTTTCCCCGATCCGCCTCTGTCCAGCTTTCGGCTTCATTGCCCCATGCTCTTTCTACACGAACGGTTTCACCATTGCTCTGGTGTAGAGGAATATCGATCGGAGCCGAAAAGGTCGACCAAAGCAGATTCCCTGTGGAGCTAAACCACTCCAAGTCAATATGGTCATCTTCGACAGCGGCGGCATTGCTACGAAAGCTAGCGTCTATGTTGACATGCAGCACAGGCTCACGGGTTGTTTCAGCGATCGTTAAATCACTCTCTAAAGGCTCAATCACAAGCGATCGTTGGACGACTTCTACGACATGGTTTAGGGTGTCGTCAATTCGCTCAACTAAGGTATCTCGCACGTACCAATAAAATCCGGTTGCGAACAAAAGGATCAGCACCGCCGTAACGGTTGTGTACCAGAGGGCGAGACGGCGGCGAGTAGCTTGAAACATGCTAATTAGTGCTAGATTCCACAGGGCTTGCTAATCTAACTTTTGCACAGATGATAAGAAGTTAGAGTTTTTGGGCAATCTTAGAGTGCAAATGAAATTAGAATGCAAATGAAATGACGGAACTTGAGAGGAAAAGATAGAGTTTTTTATTAAGGTTAAAGTAAGCCTTTAAGCAAAGCCTTTTAAAATCTAATCTTTGCTTGACTGCCTTTCAAATGCTGTAGATTAAGCCAAATGTTGTAGATTAAGCGAACCGCTTTCTAATGTGCGATCGCTGACAGCACAATTCTCTACGGTACGATTGCCTACAGTACGCAGTTAATTCTAGTGTGAATTTTAGTGTGGAAGGGTTTGGGCAATTTGACTCGCATCTGGCTAAAACCGCAGACAGCTCTAAGCCTTCTGGCAGAGATTTCACAGAAGATTTCGCGTACTTCGATCGCCATTCTCCTGTCTCACCTCAAGCTCTCCAGTTTTCTTGTTCGTACTTACATTTTGATGCTCCTTTACCCCTAGGTGGTCTATGACAGATTCACAGCGTCCGCCCATCCCACCCTCTACCCCTCGGATGCCGCCCCCGCCCCCGCCGCCAGGGCGATCGATGCCGGGTCAGATGCCGGGTCAGATGCCGGGTCAGATGCCGGGAAGCCAAGCTTCCGAGGCAACGCGGCAAATGCCCTCTCCCACCATTCCTCTCCCGCCGCCAGCCAGCAATCCAGGTGTACCGCCTAGTATGGGAGCCTCTAGACCTGCTGCACCGCCTCCAGGACAGCGCCTTGGAGTTCCTTCGGCTGCCAGTAACGTACAGGCGATCGGGCGAGGCAAACCGACCCCTGGTCAACCGACAATGGAACAGTTGGTGCGAGAAGCCTACGACAAAGGATTTTCGGATATTCATACGGGTGTTGGCGAGGTGCCTCGCTTCCGCAACCGGGGCGAAATGGATACCACGGACTATCCCATTACCGACAAAGATACTTTCTTTAGCTGGCTGACAGAAATTCTTAGCGATGCCGATATTCAGCGGTTTCAAGAGACGCTGGACTACGACGGAGCGACCCAATATGAATTTGCGCGGGTGCGGATCAACATTTTTGATACGTTGCGCGGCCCTTCGATGGTGATGCGGTTAATTCCGCTGAAGATCTTGACCATGGAGCAGCTTAATCTGCCGCCTGTCTTTAAAGATATTTGCCACTATCACAAGGGATTGGTTTTGGTGACAGGCCCCACGGGTTCGGGCAAGTCGACTACCATGGCCGCCATGATTGACTACATCAACAGTGAGATGCCCAAAAACATCATCACGATCGAAGACCCGGTTGAATTTGTCCATCAGAGTAAGAAATCACTGATTAAACAGCGGGAAGTGGGGATTCACACCCGTAAGTTTGACAATGCTCTGAAAGCCTCTCTGCGGGAAGATCCAGATATCATTCTGGTGGGTGAAATGCGGGACAAGGAAACGGTCAATACTGCCTTGAAAGCGGCTCAAACGGGGCACATGGTGATGGGTACCCTGCACACTAACAGCGCTGTTAAGACGATCGAACGGATTCTAAATCTGTATGAGCCTGATCAGCAGGCTCCGATGCGGGTGGCGATCGCTGAATCCATGGTCGCTATTATTGCTCAAGGGCTGTGCCGCACTACAGACGGTAAGCGGGCTGCTTTCCACGACATTCTGATCAACACAGATGCCATTAAAGATTACATCCGGAGAGGCGAGATTGATGAGATTGAGGCAATTATCCCGCGATGCACTTTTGACGGTATGTGTACGATGAATCAGTCGCTATATAAGCTCTATGAGGCAGGGCGAATTACCGAAGAAACGGCTTTGGAAATGTCGCCGAAGCCCAATGAAATGGCGCAAATTCTCAGAGGTCGCGTCTAAAGGCAAGACCTAACTTAGCTACTAAGAAGGAAGAGGTATATTGGGGGTGGTGTCTTCTATGGGGATGCCTCCCCGATTTTTATGTAGAGAGAGGTACATAAAAAATTCTTCTTTCGTATAATTTTCTTTTATGTATGGCTGTCGCCAGTTTGCTCAGGACATTTATGGTGGGGCGCGAAGCGCCCCACCATAAATATTCCCGTTCTAACCACCTTAGCGGTTTCTACAGGTGTAAAAATCTATCTATGAATTTCTGTTTGGAAACGGGTATTCCTTCCAGCTCCTAACCCCATCCCTCATGTTTCCCAATTCAGAACTTGCTTCTTCTAATTCAAAGCTTTTTAAGGGGATAGCGCTATTTACGCCCGGTGGCGACCTAGTATATTGCATCGATCCTGAGAAGCGAAGTCGCTGGCACTTGCAGCTTTGTACAGCGCTTCAGGAAGCCTTGCAATTAACGGAGCCGCCGCACTTTTTGGTGCCGTGCTACACGGCAACGATCGATCGCTGGCTTGATCCACAAACGCAATGTATTCAGACCTTTGCTGAATCTAGCCCGTTAGTTTTAAGACATCAGGCTTTGCTCAATGTTTTGTTTGGCGTAGATTCCCTAGTTTGGACAGCTTTGCCCTGTCCAGAGGGGGTGTGTGATCCTCCGGTCGTAGAATCTTATCGGCAGCAGTTTCCTCAGCTTTGGGAAGAGCATGATCTGGTGATGCGGTTTGATCAAGCGCCCGCAAGGTCTCTCTCTGGGGAAAATAGCACCTTGTCTTGGCTGCCGCCAGATCCCCCAGCAGAGGCTGCATTGGGGTACGTGCTACGGCTATTTGTGTCGGGGAACAGTGTGGCAACTGAGAAAATTCTGAAAATTTTGCATCAAATCTTAGAGCAGTCGTTGCAGCAGCCCTATACGCTAAAGGTGATTGATATCCAAAGGCACCCTGAGCAGGCGGAGGCGAACCAAATCACTGCTACGCCAACTTTAGTTAAGGTTTGGCCCCATCCGCTGAGGCGAATTGTGGGAGATCTGAGTGACACCCAGAAGGTGCTTCGTATTCTCTCTGGAGGCAACTACCTTGAGTAGCCGTAGCTTTGGCTAAGCAGGGAGGAGCGATCGCTGGCAGCTTGGGCAAATGGCGTGAATGGTGAGCTGACAATCTAGCAGATGATAGCCTTCTTTTTGGGCAGTCTTGGAACCCATTTTTAGAATCGAATCGTTTTTGAATTCGATCGTTTTGTTGCAGCGGACGCAGATCAAATGATGATGATGATGGGGTGAGGGCTGATTGATTTCATAGTGTTTGTGCCCTTCTGCTAGCTCCAACTCCCTGAGGATGCCCATGCGAGACATCATCTTCAAGTTCCGGTAGATGGTAGACAAACTGATGGCATCTCCGTCTCCTTGCAGCAAATTATGCAGATCTTCGGCGCTGAGATGCTGCCCTTCTGGAAGATTTTGAAAAATTTGCAGGATGGTTTCTCGTTGGGGAGTCAGTCGCCAACCGCGTTCGTTGAGTTCAGCTTTGAGGGAGGAGGTTGTATACATAGGTTAAAGCTACATAGGTTAAAGCTACATAGGTTAAAACGCCTTTCTCAACAGAGCTGTCTTAATGAGAAGCATATAGTCACTATCTTAACGATTTTCAAGAAGAACGCACTGTTGAGAATAAATTTGAAAAGTGTTTGAGGCGCTACATCTCAATTTGGGATATTTGGGAAGACAACTTCAGTAAAACTCAGTGACTCAGTATTTTTTGGACATGAACTTAGTTTGAAATTGGAGAGGATAGGAGACAGCTCTTGCAAACTACTATCAATTAGTAAATATATGCGCCTAAAAATTTACACTTCTAGGGTTTGGGATAGGCTTCGTCTTATGGCTGTAATTATCGGGTTTAGGACATTTTTGAGGGCGTGCTCCGCACGCCCTCAAAAATGTCCCCGTCCTAACTGCTATGAATATAGCTATGGCTTAGATTCCCCTCAAATCCTTAGCAAGGGAAGCGCTTCGTTCCCCGCACCCCCTCCGCAAGATCCATACCTGATGATGAAACGCTTCCGCGAACACAACAACGCTGAAGAATATGTGCGCGTCCTGTGACAAATGCAGCCCGATGCTGATACCGATTTAAGCGAATTTATGGGCACATCGAACCTCAGAAGGGGCTTGGCAATGCCAAGCCCGTACCGGGATCTGTCGCGGTTCCAATTCAAATTGGTATGAGTTTGAGATTGTGTTCGAGATTGTGTCTGAGTCGTATATTCCCTTCAATGCTGAAATGTTAGGAGGGCGCGATCGTCCCTCAACTTACAGTCAGAGAAGGTTGAAAGGTGCAAGACCTGAAGGCTAACGGCTAATATATCGACGTATAAAGCTTTCTAGGGTTTCTAGCTTGAAACTAAACAGAGTCTCTAGACGCTCAGTTTCAGTAGGCGTACAGAAAAACTCATTGGCTAGCAATGTTCGCAACGTACCCAGAGCCTTTTGGCTCTCTGAATCTACAAAGCCCAGCCCTGTCCGAACTGCGTCTAGCAAAAACAGTGGCGGATTAACGACGATCGCCTCTCGCTCAAAAATGCGCCCAAAGATTTTTGGGATATCGCCTCTTTCCAAGATTTCGGCACCGCCAACAGGCAAAATCTGGTTTTTCGCATCTGCAAGCGTGGCAGACTCTAGGACAATTCGTGCCAGATCGTCTGTGCTGACGATCGAGCTACGGGCTTGTGGATCACCTATCAGCAGGTAAATTCCCGTTCTTTGAAACTGCTCAGCCAAGGGCAAAAGGTTAGAAGCAAACCCAGAAGGTCGCAGAATGGTGTAATTCAATCCGCTCGATTGCAGATAGCGCTCTACTGCCCACTTTGCCTTAAACACGGGCGCATCCTCGTAGCCGCGATCGCTCCCCAATACGGAGACAAATACAAAATGCTCAACCCCAGCAGCTTTTGCCGCATCAATTAAATCGATATTTGCCCGATAGTCTAGCGTCTGGGCATTCCCTCGATTGGATGCGTTAGAGCCATGGGCGCTAATAACGTACCGCACGCCCTGACAAGCTTTTTGGATATCGCGCTCTTGCAGCAGATCTCCGACGAAAATTTCTGCTCCCCGCTGCTCTAGCTCACCATAGCGGGAAGTGAGCTGCACAAATGCCCGCACGGGAAGATCTCGCGATCGCAGTTGTCGCACCACACGCTGCCCTAATCCACCCGTTGCACCTGTGACTAAAAACATTCTGCTTTGCCTCAGTTAAATCTGGCTCATGCCATTTTAGATTTTTGGAATGGATTCTGGAACCATCAGGAGGCAGAATTCGTTGAGAGAGATTTGTGCATAAAAAGCTGTCGGGGTCTGCCTAGCATCCATGAACTCAGGCTGGCTTCAGCTCTCAGCACGCGATAGCCCGATCGCAAATAGAGCCGTCGGGCGGCATGATTGCTCTCTAACACATGCAGGTAGAGATCTTGAAATCCCCAGCCCAGCGCCACGCGATCGCAGGTTTGCAAAAGCTGCTGCGCCGCCCCCTGACGACGATAGTTAGAATGCACCGCCAGATTAGAAAGATAGAGGTAGCGAGTGTGAGGCGACTGCCAGGGGGGCGGATTTTTTGAAGAAATTTCGATGGTGCCGATGGGGCGATCGCTGCCGACCGATAGCACCGTTGGCGCGAAAGCAGGAGTCGAGGTGAAGGCAGGATGTAAAGAAGGATTGAGTTGAAGCGATCGTCTTGCCTGGGCTTCTTGATCCAGCTCACTGCTTGACATCCGCCGAGCCGCCACCAAACAGGCATAGTGCTTAGTCCGAGTTTGGCTACGGGTGCGCAGATCTTCATAAATTCCGGCGCGCAGCAGCGGGTATAGCCAGCCCATACTGCCATTCTGGCTGTGAAAACTGCTGGTTAAAATATCTGCCAGACTACCCAAGTCCTGCTTGCGCACCGTTCGGACGAGCAGAGACAAATCGATCGCCGAATAGTCTACTCCTTCTAGTGAAGACAACGCCTCAGATAAGCCATTTTTGGTCAGGACATCTTTAGAGAATGCGTCTTTAGAGAATGCGTCTGTGGGTAACGTAGACATGGTGGTGTAAAGAAGACTGCCCCTATTCTAGTCCTGAGATCTGCTACTCAGTGATGTATAGAGCTTGTGAAGAGATGAACGCACTTTAACAAAAAATAGAAGTTATATCCCCACAATTCCTAAAGTTAGACGTTTTCCAAATCTGGGCACTATAGTTTTATGGGTGCTATTTAAGTTTTATCGGTGCTGCTTGCCAACAATGCGGTGCCCGTCTAGAGAAATCTTAGCCTTAAACCCCTGCTGGCAGTTTATGCCGCCGTTGCTGGAACTCCTGTTTTGTTTGTCATTTTTTCCATCAGCATTCCCACAGAACGATCGCCCTAATCCCCCAATGTGCCCTAACTACTCGATACTTAGGCAAGTGCATCAGGGCAGTTTCTTATCTCAATGCCCTCACCTAGAGGAAAACGGTGCATGAAGTCTTCAGACCACGCTAAGCCTAAGATTCTGGTTGTTGATGACGAGCCAGATAACTTGGATTTGCTCTATCGCACCTTTTACCGGGAGTTTAAGGTGTTGCGGGCAGAAAGTGGTCATGAGGCGCTAGCCACGCTGAAGCGCGAGGGCGAAGTGGCAGTCATTATCTCCGATCAGCGGATGCCCTCAATGAGCGGCACAGAGTTTCTCAGCCTGACTGCGACTCAGTATCCCGACACCATTCGGATTATTCTGACGGGCTACACCGATGTCGGTGACTTGGTAGAGGCAATCAACTCTGGCAAAGTTTTCAAATATGTCAATAAACCCTGGGATGACGAAGAGCTAAGAGCCGTTGTCCGGCAGGGAGTCGATACCCACAATGTGCTGAAAGCCCGTACTCAAGAGCTTCAGCGATCGCTCCGGCAAGAATCTCTGCTGAATGCGGTCAACAACACCATTCGTAGCGCTCAAACCTATCAGCAGATCCTCCAGACGATCGTTGAGAGCGTTGGGCAAATGTTTGAGGTCGATTGTTGCATTTTGCGTCCGTTTCAGAACGATCGCATGGAGGACGAAACGTTTGTCTACAGGGCGCCCGTAGAATTACCCGTAGAATTATCAGAGGGTTCAGCAGGCAACTTAGCCTTTGATCTGAGCCACCTTGGAGATACCGTCTGGTTTACCCACAACATTGAGGTGATCACCGAGTCCCAAACCGACGATCGCGTTCACGCTGATCCGACCGGACTGCGGCTGCAAGCTTATCAACAGGCTAATATTGCCTCCAGCCTCGTTGTGCCGCTGATTTTTCAGCAAGAGCTAATGGCGGTTTTGGCGATTCACCAGTGCGGGCGATCGCGCATCTGGCAAGAGGATGAAGTGCAGCTTGTCTACATGGTGGCCAATCAAGCGGCTCCTGCTCTCTCTCAAGCCCGTGCCTACGAGCAGATTCGAGCCTTAGCCAAACGCGAGGCTCTGATCAACACCATCACAGCAACCATTCGCTCTAGCCTTGATCCCCAGGAAATTTTTGCTGCCATCACGCAGCAGTTGGGGCAAGCGCTCCACGCTGATGGGTGTGCTCTATCGCTGTGGACAGAAGACGATAAATATGTGCAGTGTGTGGGACTACACGACGCATCGCAGCATGATGCGGCAAAAGCCGAGGCAAAAACTGGAGCATCCCAACCCGATCGCCCATTGCCCCAATCGCTAGCGCCGATCGAGGGCAATCCTATCCTAAAACAGCTCCTGCTCACACAAATGCCTGTGGTGGTGGATGACCTCGATCATCAGCCCGAACTGAATGACATAGATTTGCCGTTGCGATCGCCCGCCCGCGCCCTGCTGGTTGTGCCTTTGCTCTACAACGGCAAAATTATTGGCAGCATCTCGCTCCGACAAATTACTCAGCCTCGCCCCTGGGAACCAGAAGAAGTGGAGCTAGCTCAGGCGGTGGCTGCTCAAGCCGCAATTGCTGTGCAGCAGGCTCGACTCTACCAAACAACCCGTCAACAGGCGGAGCAGCTTTTAGAACTCGATCGCCAAAAAACTGAGTTCTTTCAAAATGTCTCCCACGAGTTTCGGACGCCTCTGACCCTAATGCTAGGGCCGCTAGAATCTGCTGTAGAGCAGGAGCAGGGACTGTCTTACGAGCAGGCGGTTGTAGCCCAACGCAACTCTCGCCGTCTGCTGCGTTTGGTCAACCAACTCCTAGATTTGCAGCGTTTGGATGCCGGACAGATGCAGCCTTCTTTCCGTCCTTGTGATCTGCTAGACTTCGTGGCGCAGGTGGTGAACTCCTTCAAGCCCTACTGCGAGAAAAAACAGATTGCCCTGCTGACCGATTTGAACGAGATCAAGGACTATCCAGCAATTTTTTTGGATCTGGAGAAATTTGATAAGGTTCTCTACAATTTGCTGTCCAACGCTATCAAATTTACTGAGGCGGGGGGAACGATCGCGGTCAATTTGAGGGCGGGAGGCGATCGCTGCCTGATTCAGGTTAAAGATACGGGCATGGGCATTCGCCCCGATCAGATTCCCCATTTGTTTGAGCGATTTCGGCAAGCCGATGGTTCTGCGAGCCGTAGCCATGAGGGGAGCGGTCTGGGGCTAGCCTTAGTTAAAGAGCTAGTCGAACTGCACGGCGGCAGCGTCACCGTAGAATCGACCTATGGCGAAGGCACTATCTTCACGGTTCAGCTCCAGACGGGCAGGGCGCATTTGCCCAGCGAACAGGTGGTTGAAACTCCGGCAGAGCCAGAACTTAGCCGCGCCGCGATCGAGTTAGCAGACATTGAAACCGAGCTGCAACAAGACTTCCAGAATGCCCCAGCCGACTCTTTAACATTGCCTTTGACATTGCCTTCGTCCTATTCAGGGTTGCCCTCAGCCCCAGAGGCGATCGCCTCGCCCTCTTTAGTGGCTAAGGTGCTGATTGTCGAAGACAATGCCGATATGCGCGGCTACGTATCTACCGTCTTGCAAAGAGTCGGACATGAGGTACATACTGCCCGCAACGGAGCGGAGGGCTTTCAAGTTGCCCAAGCCCTTCAGCCCCACATTATCGTGACGGATCTGATGATGCCGCTAGTCTCTGGGCTAGAAATGATCCGCATGATTCGTCAGCAGGAAACGCTTAAAGGCATTCCAATTATTCTGCTAACGGCAAAAGCCGACGAGGAAACCCGCATTGAAGGCGCAGAGCAAGGAGCGGATGCCTATTTGTCTAAGCCGTTTAACGATCGCGAGCTTTTAGCAGAGGTGCGGAACCTGCTGGCGCTGAAAGCCAGCGAACGCAAGGTGGCTGAGCTAAATACCTATTTGACAGAATCGGTGCTGAGCCGCTTTTTGCCGCCTGCCTTAGTCAAACGAGCCGCTCAGGGAAACCTGGCGCTAGATCTGCGTCCTGAACCTCGAATGATCACGATTCTGTTTAGCGACATTATTGGGTTCACGCAGTTGTCCAACACGCTGCGATCGCGCCGGGTGGCTGAGCTACTGAACGAATACTTAACTGAAATGACCCACGCCATTTTTGACAATGGCGGGACGGTCGATAAATTTATGGGGGACGCAATTCTGGCGATCTTTGGCGCACCCGAAGAAATCAGCCCCAATGAACAGGTGAGGCGGGCGATCGCCTCAGCACGGCAAATGTATAAAACTTTGGCAAGGCTCAACGAAAAGTGGCACGCTCAGGGCATTACCCAAACCGTGCAGTTTCGGTGCGGCATTCATCAGGGTACAGCCGTTGTGGGCATGTTTGGCGGCTCGGAACGGGCAGACTACACGGCGATCGGGCCTAGCGTCAACATAGCCGCCCGAATTCAGGAGGCTGCCGAACCTAGCTCCATTTTGGTTTCGGCTGCTGTTGCAGATTACCTGGAGCTAGAGGAAGATGCCATCACCAAATACAGCCCGCTGACTCTAAGGGGCGTTGATGAAACCGTCCTCACCTTCTCCATTCATCCCGATCCAGAAACCCGGATGAGGTAATGTTTCAGACCTAGGGCAAATCATGTATGGCCCTACGTAATTGAGTTAGGACGAGTTATTTTTTGAGAGCCGCGCTCCACGCGGCTCTCAAAAAATAACTCATTGGATCTAAGCGCGTAGCGCTACAGCAACCGCCACCCTAAATGTCCTAAGCAAACTGGCGACAGCTATAAAATCTCTGAGTTAGGATTCTGGGCTAGGATCGAGGAAACTTTGCGGTTTAGTTTAACTCCTAACGCGCCCATGCCGACCTGTCCCCGATGTCATCAGCCAGTGGTTGCCCAGGCGATCGCCTGTCCCCACTGCCGCACAGCCCTAAAAGCCCATGGTCATCCCGGCATTCCCCTCCATCGATCTACAGGAGGGGAGTTTCTTTGTGAAACCTGCACCTATCATGAGGATGACACCTGCAACTACCCCCAGCGTCCTTACGCGAGAGAATGTACGCTGTACCAGAATAGGTTTCAGCCGATCGCGACTGGAAAATCTATAAACAGCAGATCGCAAGCCTCTAAAAACTGGCTACGGCGCAATGCAACTTGGCTGATACTCGCTGGCATCGTTGTGGTCAGTCTGGCGCTAGCACTGCGATCGAATTAGATAGAACTTATGCCTCTGCCCCTTGCATCTTAAAAAGGGGGACTTTGAGTAGTTTTGTTCCCCTGAAAGGGGAGCTTTGAGCTTCAATCACCCTGTGGTGAGGTTCACGCTTGAAGCTTTAACCTGCGATCGCCCTGTGGTAAGATACGGCGGCGAAGCTTGCGGCTGAAA
Organism: Drouetiella sp.; assembly: GCF_059504425.1. NCBI lineage: Bacteria > Bacillati > Cyanobacteriota > Cyanophyceae > Oculatellales > Oculatellaceae > Drouetiella > Drouetiella sp. Next base: position 33,791 of record NZ_JCACIN010000016.1, on the reverse strand, counting down.
GCGCCCTGTGGTGAGGTTCACGTTTGAAGCTCTAACCTACAAGCGCCCTGTGGTGAGGTACGGCGGCGAAGCTTTAACCTACAAGCGCCCTGTGGTGAGGTACGGCGGCGAAGCTTGCGGCTGAAAGCGCGATGTTTTCCGCTACCTGCTTGAACTTCTGAACTGCAAGCGTGATGTAAAATCCTTCGTGTGCCATGCTCAGCACAGGGCTGACCTAACTTGCCTGCTTAAACGGCTCAGCGGCAGGTACAGCGATCGCCTTTGTAGACTTACTCTTCATGGCTTTGAATAGGGTGCCGAGCTGTTCAGCGATCGCTTTCAATCCGGGAGTCTTTTTGGCGGCAGTTTTGACGTAATCATAGACGGTGAGGCTGCTGCTCATGGCTTCGCTGCTGACTGCTACTAGGGTATCGTCTACTTGTTCGGTCAACTGGTGCAACAGCATCAGCAGTTCATTCAGGCTGAGGGTGAGGCGATAGTCGTTGGCGAATCCTTCGAGATCGAAGCTGGCGGGTAGAATGTTGCGGTTGCTTTGGGCGGCGTTGAGGCTGTTTTGCACAAAGGCGAGGCGTTTGTCACCCATTTTGTAGAGGCGCTTGCGTTCGTCGGCGCTGAGGGTAATCAGGAAGGGCAGATTTTGCTGAATGGTGGCGATCGCCTGCTTAATTTCTTGCAGCTCTGCGTCGGTGAGGGTGGCTTTGATCTCTGGGTAGGACATGGTGAGCGGTTCCCAATGGGTTTTCTGTAGGGTTCCCCAAAGGCGATCGGTGAGAACAGGGTGAGGTTGGGTTGCTAGTTTGGCTATTTAGAGAATGTCTGAAAAGGGGTCGGCTGTGATTTTGGGCACCTGTTGATCCCCCCTGCCCCCCTTCAAAAGGGGGGAAATGAACTCAAAGTCCCCCTTTTGAAGGGGGATTGAGGGGGATCTGAAACGTTTCGCTACCCATAGTTGGACTTTTCAAACCTCCTCTTAAATATTGAACGAATTGCCTCATTCCTCTCCAAATCCTTCCATGTACTTTTTATTCGTAGAGAGATCGGATGGGCCACCCTGCAAGCTGCCGATCAGATCTCCTGCAAGTTCCAGCACAGAGATTGGTTTTTCGGGTTCTGGTTGAGAGATCTGCTGTTTGCTTTGGAGGAATTCTGCGAAGTCGAGAACCTTTTGTTGCTCGATTGAAGGGAGCGTTTGTAAGATTTCTATGATTTGTTGTTGAATGGGCTGCATCAGTTTCTCCTCTCACTTTCTTTCATCACTCTAGACGGACTGAACTGCTACTTTCAACACCCCCTTATCTTTCCAGCTCCTCATCCCCTGATCTCCCTATCTCCCCAATCCTCTGCCAAAATAAAAGCACCACTCAAGAGACACCCCATGATCCGTGAGGAATTGCTGGAGCTGATCGATCGCGCTGCGGATGAGGTCTGGACAGAGCTAGATCTCTCTGGCAAAGAGCTGACGGAACTACCTGCGGAAATCGGTAAGCTGACTCAGCTTGAGACGTTGATTTTGGGGAAGGTAGAGAAGTGGCAATGGGCAGAGGGCAAGTCGATTCCGACCGTGACCACCAATCAACTTACGGTATTGCCTCAAGCGCTTGAAGCGTTAGAAAATCTGAAAACGCTAAGACTGAGCGGCAATCCTTTAAGGGTCATTCCAGAAGTTATTTTGGGACTACGGCAGTTAGAGTACTTAAATCTAACGAGCGTTGGCTTATTAGAAATCCCTGACTCGATTGCCCAACTGACGAATCTGACGCAGCTTCGCCTCCATAGCAACCAAATCAGCACCATTCCTGACTCGATTGCCCAACTGACGAATCTGACGCAGCTTCGCCTCCATAGCAACCAAATCAGCACCATCCCCGAGTCGATCGCCCAACTGACCAATCTGACGACGCTTGACCTGTCTAGCAACCAAATCAGCACCATCCCCGAGTCGATCGCCCAACTGACTAATCTGACGGAGCTTTACCTCCATAGCAACCAAATCAGCACCATCCCCGAGTCGATCGCCCAACTGACCAATCTGACGGAGCTTTACCTCTCTAGCAACCAAATCACAGCAATCCCAGACTCGATCGCTCAACTGACCAATCTGACGCAGCTTCGCCTCCATATCAACCAAATTAGTATCATCCCCGAGTCGATCGCCCAACTGACCAATCTGACGGAGCTTTCCCTCCGTAGCAACCAAATCACAGCAATCCCAGACTCGATCGCCCAAC
>NZ_JCACIN010000016.1:0-31463 GCF_059504425.1 Drouetiella sp. | reverse complement strand
GTAGCAACCAAATCACAGCAATCCCAGACTCGATCGCCCAACTGACCAATCTGACGCAGCTTCGCCTCAATAGCAACCAAATTAGCGTCATCCCCGAGTCGATCGCCCAACTGACCAATCTGACGGAGCTTTACCTCAATAGCAACCAAATCACAGCAATCCCAGACTCGATCGCCCAACTGACCAATCTGACAGAGCTTTCCCTCCGTAGCAACCAAATCACAGCAATCCCAGACTCGATCGCCCAACTGACCAATCTGATGATGCTTGACCTTGAAAAAAATCAGGTCACGCAAATCCCGAAGGCAGTTTCTCAGCTTGCCCACTTAGAGAAACTCGACCTGCGGAGCAACCCTATCAGCATTCCCCCCGACATTCTTGCCCCCAAAGAAGGCGAAAAACTACCTGATGCCCGTCCCATCCTCGACTACTATTTCCGCATCCAAGACCCCACTGCTGCCACCCAACTCTACGAAGCCAAAATCCTGATTGTGGGCGAGGGCGGAGCCGGAAAAACCAGCCTTGCCCGCAAACTCCTCGACTCCGACTACAGCCTGCCTCCCGAAACCCAGGATACCTCTACCCAAGGCATCGACATCTTGCGATGGGAGTTCACCGGACGCAACCAGCAAGTCTACAAGGTCAACCTCTGGGATTTTGGCGGGCAAGAAATCTATCACCAAACCCACCAATTTTTTCTCACCGAGCGCTCCCTCTACCTGCTGGTTGCCGATAGCCGCAAAGAAGACACCGACCACTACTTCTGGCTACAAATCATCCGTCTGCTGAGCGACGATAGCCCCGTCTTGCTGATCCAAAACGAAAAGCTAGACCGCACCTGCAACCTCAACCTGCGGGAACTCCGCGCCGAATTTGCCAACCTCAAGCCTCCCCTCAGCACCAACCTTGCCGACAATCGCGGACTCTCCGCCATCCAAACTGCAATTCAGCACAGCCTCGAAGACCTGCTCCCCGATGGCATTCCCTTCCCCACGCCCTGGCTCAACGTTCGCTATAGCCTGGAAAACGATGGACGCAACTACATCGACTGTGCCGACTATGAGGCAACCTGCCGCTACCACGGTATCCTCAAACGCGAGGAGATGTTTGACCTCAGCCGTTTCCTTCACAGCCTCGGCATTTGTCTACACTTTCAAAAAGATCCCATCCTCCGCTATCGCCTCATCCTCAAACCCAACTGGGGCACAGCCGCCGTCTACAAAATTCTCGACAACCCCACCGTCAAGCAGCAGCTCGGACAATTTAGCGATGCCGATCTCAACGACATCTGGCAAGCCCAGCAATATGCCGACATGCGCTCCGAACTGCTCCAGCTCATGAAAGCCTTCAAAGTCTGCTACGAGATTCCCCGCCGCGAAGGGCACTACATCGCTCCGCACCTGCTCTCCCCCGACTCCCCTTACTACGATTGGGATACCAGCCAAAACCTGCTGCTGCGCTACCGCTACAAAGGCTTTATGCCCAAAGGCATCCTCACCCGCTTCATTGTCGAAATGCACAAGCTAATCGAAAACGTCTCTGATCCAGATCAAGCGCTCGTCTGGAAAACAGGCGTTGTTTTGGTTCAAGATCGTGCCCGTGCCGAAGTCACCGAACGCTACCACAATCGGGAAATCCGCATCCGACTTAGCGGCAGCCACCAAAGAGACTTCCTCGTAGCGCTCCACTACGAATTCCAAAAAATCCACGACACCTACGAACGCCTAGAATACGACACCCTGATTCCCTGCAACTGCACCCACTGCAAAACCCAGCTTCAGCCTTTTCCCTTCCCGCGCGATCGCCTCCAGCGCTGCATTGAGCAAGGTCGCCCCACCATCGAATGTCACGAAAGCGGCGAAAATGTGAACGTGCGCCGTCTCCTCGATGACACCATCGACTCCGACATCGATCGCAAGTTTTACGGCAAGGACGGAGAACTGGATAAGATGGAGGCGCTAGGAAGGGGATACATAGGCGATCGTTTCAACATCCATATCCACAACACTAATCAGCAAGGAGATCATAAACCCGTGACTGAGAATACCAATAATCTTCAAGGTGCAAACATTGGCAACTTCGCCAACGAAGTCAAAGACAACGCCCGCCAGCAAGCTAACCAACATATTCACCAAGCTCCCAGCCACAACCTGGCTCAAGCTGCCCAAGATATCCAAGATTTGCTGAATCATCTCGACCAGACTTACGATCGCACCACGCCCATAGGTCAAGCCATGATCAGCGCCAAGGCGATCGAATCAATTGAAAAGAATCCCACCCTCAAAGCCCGAATTATCAACGCCCTCAAAGAAGGCGGCACCACTGCGCTGGAAGAGGCGATCGATCACCCTGCCGTCAAGCCTGTCATCGCTTTAGTCAAAGGCTTTATAGAAGCAGAGTAGCCTGTAATGCGTTCTGACATTGACTATTCAACGATCGCCACAAACACTCAAGCGCCAGCCACAAACACTCGAACGCCAGTCGCAAATACTCAAGCGCCAGTCGCAAATACTCAAGCGCCAGTCGTAAAGACTCGAACGCCAGCAGTAAAGACTCAAGCCTAAGTCACAAACACTCGATCGCCAGTCATAAAGGCTCAGGCTTGAGTCACAAACACTCGAACGTCATTAATCAAGACTCAAGCCTGAGTCACAAACATTCAAACGCCAGTCATAAAGGCTCAAGCGTCAGTCGCAAACACTTATCAGTCACAAAAACTTAAATGATTGCCACAAACGCTGGAACGCAAATTACAAGCGCTGCTACTACAAACGCCAGAGCGCTCTAGCGCATCAGCACCGTCATGTATTTGCCGTTAGCAAACGGTGAGGGGATGATGGGGGTGAACAGAAGGCGATCGGTCGCAATCTTCCGCACGTAAAACTCATTCATCAGATGCGTCACCTGTTCGCGCGTGCCGATGATCCAGATCTGCGCTTTGTCTTCAGGCGAAACGGGCAGTAATTCGTTGAATTCTGTAGTCATGATATTCCTTGCTAATGCGTGTTGAACTGAAAAAGAGAACAAGAAAAGCTCAAGGTGAGAGTAGTCCCAATCACTTGTTTGCATTAGCAAGGCATCCGACTCTCGACCTTTCGGTCTAAAATCATCAAAGCCCTGCCCTCTGCTGATCCAGAGAGCGGGGTTAGCTGGTTAGGGTCGCGTCCAACTTCCCTAATCAGCGTCCTCACCTTAAGCTCGTTGACACTGGCATCCCGGAACGGAAAAACCAGTAGCAGATACTATAGGGGAAACCTCGACCCAGCACAAGCGTACTTCAATTCTTTTTCTCTGCAAGTCAGGTTCAGGCGATCGCCCTCCATCCCGACACCAGATTCAGGCGATCGCAAAGCTTAAGCTCGATCCCCCAACCCCCTTAAAAAGGGGGCTTCAGAACTCAAAGCCCCCCAGAATTGGGGAGTTGGGGGGCGAATGCAGAACATTTGATACTTTTCAGATCTTCACTCAAGGTCAGCCAATGGGCTATCAGCAAAATTAATCTGAGCCGTACAGCGCCTCAGCATGATGCTGAATGTGATCTTCCATAAACGTAGCGATGAAATAGTAGCTGTGGTCGTATCCTTCCTGCATTCGCAGATTCAGAGATTGACCCACCTCAGCACAGGCTTTCTCGAATTCCTGGGGCAAGAGCTGTGAAGTCAAAAAGCGATCGCTCCTCCCCTGATCAATCAAGATCATCCGTGGGTAAGGCGCAACGCGCACCAATTGACTCGCATCATATCTCCGCCAGTCTTCTGTGTTGTCTCCCAAGTAGTTAGAAAACGCCTTTTGACCCCAGGCACACTGCATCGGCGCAGCGATCGGCGCAAAAGCTGAAACTGACTGATAGCGATCGGGATTACGCAACGCACATACCAGCGCCCCATGTCCGCCCATCGAGTGCCCAAAGATGCCCTGGCGATCGGTAACCGGGAAATTCTGGGCGATTAGGGCAGGCAGTTCCTCTACGACATAGCTATACATCCGGTAATGCTTTTGCCAGGGTTCCGTAGTAGCATCGACGTAAAATCCGGCTCCGGTGCCAAAGTCCCAATCCGCATCTTCTCCGGGAATGCCCGTATCTCTTGGGCTGGTATCAGGAGCCACCAATACCAATCCATGCTGCGCGGCAAACTGCTGTGCCCCCGCCTTCGCCATGAAGTTCTCCTCAGTGCAGGTCAAGCCTGAGAGAAAATAGAGGACGGGAAGCGATCGCGTTTTTGCCTGCGGCGGCTGATACACCGAAAACTTCATGGTGCCGTTGCAGGCTTTGGAGGTATGGCTGTAGAAACCGATCGTTCCACCAAAGCAAGTCGTTTCGCTGATCAGAGTGAGATCGGTCATGGTTGGGTCATGGTTGGGTCATGGTGTAATGAGTTTAGAACGTCACGACTGAGCGGATGACTTCGCCCTTGCGCATGGAGTCAAAGGCATCATTGATTTGGGCGATCGGCAAAACCTGCGTCACCAGATCATCAATGTTGATCTTGCCGTCCATGTACCAGTCCACAATTTTAGGAACATCCGTGCGTCCTTTTGCCCCGCCAAACGCCGAGCCTTTCCAGACGCGCCCGGTGACGAGCTGAAACGGACGGGTGCTGATTTCCTGTCCTGCCCCTGCCACGCCAATTACAACACTCACGCCCCAGCCTTTGTGGCAGCACTCTAGTGCCTGCCGCATCAGGTTGACATTGCCGATACACTCAAAGCTATAGTCTGCGCCGCCGCCCGTCAGCTCTACGAGATAGGGCACCAAATCACCCTCAATTTCCTTGGGATTGACGAAGTGCGTCATGCCCAGCTTCTCCGCCAGCGGGCGCTTCGCCGGATTCAGATCAACGCCGACAATCATGTTGGCTCCCACCATCCGAGCCGCCTGAACCACGTTGAGTCCAATGCCGCCTAGCCCAAAGACCACGACATTTGCGCCCGGTTCGACCTTTGCCGTATTAATTACCGCACCCAAGCCAGTCGTCACGCCGCAGCCGATGAGACAGACTTTCTCGAACGGCGCATCTGAGCGAATTTTGGCAACCGAAATTTCGGGTAACACCGTGTAGTTGGCAAACGTAGAGGTGCCCATGTAATGATGCAGCATCTCGCCGTTAAGGGTAAAACGACTGGTGCCATTGGGCATTACGCCTTGCCCTTGAGTTGTGCGAATCGCCTGACAGAGATTGGTCTTGCCGCTCAAGCAGAATTTGCAGTTGCGGCACTCTGGCGTGTAGAGAGGAATCACATGATCTCCAGGCTTGACGCTCGTTACGCCAGCCCCGACTTCTACCACAACACCCGCACCCTCATGCCCCAAGATTGCCGGAAACAGACCTTCAGGATCGGCTCCAGAAAGCGTATAGGCGTCAGTATGGCAAATGCCAGTCGCCTTAATTTCAACCATGACCTCTCCGGCTTGAGGCCCTTCTAGCTGAACAGTTTCAAGGCTCAAAGGCTTTCCAGCTTCAAGCGCCACAGCCGCTTTAACATCCATATTGTCTATCTCTCTCTGTCGTGCAAGTCGTGCAATCCGCCGTTGACCCTGTAATAGTCTAGATGAATAGCATGAACATTAGCTCAGACATTGACGCAAAATTAGTCCATGTCCTGAGTTCAGATATCGGTAATCCTAAAAATCATTACATGAATACCAGCAGCCAGATATAGCAACCGCCAAGGCGGTTAGGACGGGGACATTTGTGGTGGGGCGCGAAGCGTCCCACCACAAATGTCCTAAGCAAGCTGGCGGCAGCTCTACCTACCAGGGCAACCGATCGCCATTCCAGGAAAAGAACTCGCCGCTATCGCTTTCCTGAAGCCGATCGATCACTTCTAGCAACTGCTGCACCGTACGATCGACTGAAAACAGCTTCTCGGTCGGCACGTTGCGCTGAAACGGCTGGGAGAGCTGCGTATCTGTGGTACCAGGATGCAGAGTGACGACGATCGCTCTAGGGCAGGTGCGTTTGTATTCGATCGCCGTATTTTTCATCAGCATATTCAGCGCCGCCTTAGAAGCCCGATAGCCATACCAGCCGCCGAGCTGATTATCGCCAATGCTGCCCACCTTGGCAGAAATAGTGGCGAAGATGGCGCGATCGCCATGCTTCAACAAAGGCTGCACCTGTTTTGCCAATAGCACCGCCCCAATGCTGTTTACCTGAAAGTAGCGCAATAGCTGATCTGCGTTGATTTGCCGCAGGCTTTTCTCAGGCTGCATTGTGCCGTCATGCAGTACGCCGACGCAGTTAATCACGGTATGCAGTCCCTTTACCTCTGAGCGAATTTTCTCTACCACCGCCGCAATCTGGATTTCCTCGGTGATGTCCATTGGCAGACACTGGAGGCGAGAGTCATCAAGGGTCAGCAGCTCAGATTGGGGATTGCGGTAGGTGGCATAGATTCGCTGGGGGCGATCGGTCTGAAGCATCTGCTGCACAAAGCCCAGCCCAATGCCCTGCCCTGCCCCCACAATGAGCGCAGCTTTAGAAGAATTGTCGGCAGGATTGCCATAAGGTTCTGGCGGGGAGTTGGCTATATCTATCATTGACTCCAGGTAATCGGTATCTTAATGATTACAGCGATCTAAACATACAGGACGATATGCAGCCTTCCAATCCGCAGCCCATAGGTACACATTCCAATCCACAGCCTGATGAAGCATGGCTAGAAGTGGGCAAAATTGTGGGCGTACAGGGCTTGCAGGGGGAACTGCGCGTCTACCCTGAAACTGACTTCCCGGAACGCTTTGAGACACCGGGCACCCGCTGGCTTCTGCGTCCGGGGACAACCCAGCCAGAGCCGATTAAGCTGAAGTCGGGTCGCTATCTCAACGGCAAAGGGCTATATGTCATCAAGCTTGCCGGAATCACCGATCGCGCTCAGGCAGAGGCTTTACGCGACTGCCGAATTATGGTGCCGCAGGGCGATCGCCCCCTGCTTGAACAAGGCGAATTTCACGTTGCCGATTTGCTGGGCTTAGAGGTATTTGACCAGGCAACACAAAAATCGATAGGCATCGTCACAGAAGTATTTGCCGCCGGAAATGACCTGCTAGAGGTGAAGCTGCACGATGCGAAAACTCCGGTGCTGATTCCCTTTGTGGAGGCGATCGTTCCCGTAGTAGACCTAGCGCAACGTCGGATCGAGATCACACCGCCACCCGGACTAATCGAGCCATCAGCTTAATTTAAAGAGCAATCCTCAAAACATCATGATTTTCTGTTGCTGGGGCTTCGTACCCGCAACAGAAAATCATCTGCCCTGCTTGGGTCTTAAATTGATATCCGATAATTTGTCCGATCGCCTGTGCTTCTGCCCATAAAACATCAGTAGGGTGAGTAGCTTGCTGAACTCTGTCACCCAACTTCTGTCACCCGACTAATGTTCATAGAGCCAAAAATTCGACTAAAATTGCCCCAGTCCCCTAATCCTGTATCAAGTCTTGTAACCGCCCTGCTAAACCTTGCTCTATTTCGTATCGTGAAACTATGCCCTCCGTTAAGCCGTCCACGCCAAAGCCTATCGGGGACGAGTTGACCCTCACCCGTCAACCCGACCCGACCCAACTCGACAACATCAAGGCACAGCTTGACTTGGTGCTGTTGGCGTTGGAAGCCTTGGCAAACATTGGCTCTGAGGCGATGCTTCAGGCAGCAGCAGACCTGAACCTAACGGAGGTAGTTGCCGATCGCGTTTCCCTCTGGCGGCTGCGGCAGTCTAGCCCTCTGCGGCGCGGGCAAGGTCGCAAACGGCTCGATGTGGAAGAAGCGCGATCGCTGGTCTTGATCACCTGCCACCTTGCCAAACAGCATCAAGAGCTAATCCGTCGTGCTGTTGCCCTGCTAGAGCAGGTAACTGAACAAAATCGTGAACCCCACCAAGCTGCTCTACTAGGCGACTACCTGGATAAATTTAGCAATACCTACCAGGAGCGGATGGAGGATAGCGAAACGGTTTCCTCCAAAGAACTCACCCATCTCGCCCTCAAGCTCCTGATTGATCTACTGTTCTATAGTGCTGCCAGCGGCACAAGGCGACTATGGATGGCATTGCTCGATCGTTCTAGCGAATTGGGGGCATGAGTGCCCAAGCTTTTGTTCTTCATCCCACTCTCACTATGTCCACCTCTGTTCTACGACGATATACTCCTCCCACCTGCACGCTAGAAATTGCGGCAAAGGGTTCTGCCTTGTCGAAATGGACAGACCGGGCAGTTTTGAAAAATTTGCGCTTTCAGCTCAGCTTTGATGATCCGACGGTGCCAGAAGACAAACAAGTCGAGATTCGGGGCGATCGGACTCAGCTAGAAGCGCTTTGGGAATCGGTTAGCACCTATGTGCAGAAGGTATTGAGTCAGTCGAGCTATCAGGCGCACATACAGGCACATACACAGGCACACACGCAGGCGCATACAGTGCAAACCATAGATCAAACCGTAGATCAGGCTGTGGATCAGGCTGTGAACCGCGACAGCTCAACTGAGCCAGCCCATCAGCTTGCTTTGGTACCGCCAACCGCCACAGGGGTGCATCTACAGCCCAAGGGATGGCTACGCCACGAGCTACACTTAGGAACCTTGGCTAACGAGCGATCGGGTGAGGTGATTTCCCTGAGCGCTCTTCAACTGTTTGATTTAGCAAATGCTCTAGATGAATATCATGCCGAAGCTTTGACGCTGCCCACCTTAAACCGTCCCGCTTGGGTCAAATCTCCGAGCGGCTGGGCAAGTGTAGCGGCAGTTTTCTTGCTGGCAGTGGGGACAGCCACCGCTCTCACCAAGTTTGTCGCCGATGTCTCAGCTCCTACGCCTCAAGTGGCCGCTGTCCCCAGCGCTTCAGCCGATGCTGGGCTTAATCAGCCCAAGTCTGCTGTGCGGCTCCCTGTCCCTCCAGGTACAGAGCCGCTGCCTTCAGCGCTGGCATTGCAGCCTCTGCCACCTCTGCCGCCCGCAGGAGCCGCTAAAAATGCTGCTCCACCTCAGCGGGTTAGCGTGCCGCAAGTGGTGCCCATCGCGCCGACTGTGCCCATCGCGCCAACTGACCCCTCAGGCGGGCAGGTTGCTGTGATTCCTCAAGATGCGCTGCCATCAACGTTCAGTCTTCCACAGGAGAGCAGTGCCAATGCGCCGATCGCCTCATCTGAATCTGCGCGATCGGCGCTGAATGGTGCCCTGCCCGAAACTGCCGCCCTGCGACCGGATGGCTTATCCGATTCAGGCTTATCCGATTCAGATCAGACCGCCGACAGCACTGCATTCGATGCCATTCCTCAAGTCGCTGAGGTGCGAAATTATTTCCAGGAAAGTTGGAGACCGCCCGAAGGATTGACTCAAACGCTAGAATATCGCCTGGTGCTGAATGCCGATGGCTCTCTGCAAAGAATTATGCCTTTGGGGCAAGCAGCAGCGACTTTTCTCGATCGCACCAATATGCCCTTGTTGAATGAGCCTTTTGTTTCCCCTCCTGAAGGGGGGAGTGCACCTCAAATTCGCCTAGTTTTGGGAGAGGATGGCAAGGTGCAGACCTTTTTGGAAGGAAGGCAGTGAGAGTGGGGAAATTAGGGGGTGTGAGCAGTTAAACACTTCCCATCCCCTATTCCCCACTGCTCCACCGAATCCACTCTTGCTCTACCCGTGCGATCGCTCCCCCAGGAAACGGATCGGTTTGGCTGCGATTGGGGGCGCGAATCAAAGCGACCAGCTTTTCGGTATGGTCAAAGTTAGGAGCGCTCGGCAAATATTGCAGTAGAAAGCGCCGCATTACCCGACGCTGTAAGGCTAGGGGCGCAGCTCGTAAGATCAAACGATTGATCGCCGGAAAATCTTGAGGAGAGGAAGCGATCGCTTTTTGCCACCAGTCTTCCGTGATCGTTTCCAGATATTCAACTTCGGCCCGTAACAGTTCGGCAGTTTGGCTCAGCGCTGACTCGACCTGCGGATTAAAGTGAGTCTGTAGGTAGGGCAGCAAGTCTTGCCGGATGCGGTTTCGAGCATAGCGCCAGTCTTGATTGGTCGAGTCTTGCCAGACCTGAAGCTGAGCCTCTTGACAAAACTGCCCCGTTTCAACGCGGGTAATCTCTAGCAAAGGGCGAACTATCGCCAGTGCAGGAGCTAATTCTCGCCTCCAGACGAGCGCTTGCAAGCCATCGGCACCGCTGCCCCGCACGAGATTGTAGAGCAGCGTTTCAGCGCGATCGCTTGCCGTATGCCCAGTCACAATGTAGGAACAGCCCTGAGCCATGGCAATTTCTGCCAAAGCCTGATATCTCCAGCTGCGCGCCGAGGCTTCACTGGTAAGGTCTGCCTCTGCCGTCACGACAAAGCAGGGAATTTGCCAGGTTTGGGCGAGTTGCTGCACATAGTCCGCATTGGCACTGGCATCCGATCGCCAGCGGTGGTTGCAGTGAGCGATCGCCATCTGCCAGCCCCACTTTGGCTGTAAATCAAGCAACAAACGAATGAGGCAGAGGGAATCCTGACCGCCCGAAACTGCCACAAGGAGCGATCGCCCTTGAGGCAGCAATTTCCGCTCTCGCAGCGTCTGATGTAGCTTGGCATGAAGCAGCGTCCAGTCGTTACCCATAGCGACTTTAGACTTTAGATTTTAGATTGAATCCAAAATCCAAAACTTCTGCCCTAATAGTCGTCTGGCAAAATTTCTGGATAAATTTCTTCCCGGCTACCGCGCGGATCGTAAGGATCACGCGGGGCATTGGAGTAGCCTTCACGGCGGTAGACATCTTCACGGCTCTGTCGGCGGTAGGGATCTTCCCGTTGCGCCGCCTCTCGACGGGGTAGACTCTCTTGCAGGAGCTTAGGTCGTTCTTCGATCGGGCAAAATTCCAGACGCAGACGGACTCTGCCCCGCTGCCAGCCCTGCGTACTAAACCGCAGCACCTCACAAGGCTGTCCGCGATCGTTAAACCAGCCTTCCTGCTCCTCCGACCATTCCACCTCCTGCTCTAGCACTACCTGCGCTAGAGCATCCAAAAACTCGCTGACCTTGAAGGTGGCATTTGGCATCAGCACCCGACCCGATCGCACAAACAGCACTTCGTCGTCGTTGAGCAAATCAAAATCTTTTGGCATGGGCTTTTACTCTGAGGTCTCTTGTCTTGGTCTTGTTAAATTCTAGCCTTCTCCTGCGCCAGACTCTGATTTACAACGCTTTGCGCTTGGTTAAGGATGGGTTATTTTTTAGAAGCCTCGCTCCGCGAGGCTTCTAAAAAATAACTGTGGCTCATGCAATTGAAAATTGCTGTAGGCTCTTGCAGGGGGAAAACGCCCTAAAAGAACCAGCCATAGCTATGTAGTCCTTTGCCCAATAGGTTTACACCTAAGTAGCAAACCCAAACCACCAAAAAGCCCGTTGCTGCCAAAATTGCTGGACGGCGACCTTGCCAGCCTTTAGTAATACGGGAATGAAGATAGGCCGCGAAGACCAGCCAGGTAATCAACGCCCAGGTTTCTTTCGGGTCCCAACTCCAGTAAGATCCCCAGGCTTCGTTTGCCCAGACTGCCCCGGCAATAATGCCGATGGTTAAGAGCGGAAAGCCCAAGCCAATCATTCGGTAGCTAATGTTGTCCAAAATTTCTGCCAAGCTGAGGCGCTGAGGCGAGAGCGGCAGGGTGGCGGCGGCAGATATTGCGGGTGAAGCCAGAGACGTGAGGACTGCGGTATTGCCCATGTCGATCGCCCCCGATGCCACTGCCCCAGATGCCACTGCCCCAGATGCCATTGTCCCAGATGCCATTGTCCCGGTAGCCGCTGTCCCCATAGCCGTAACCGTCTCACCATGCCTTTGCAGGCGATAGGGCACCTGCCGATAGGCTCCCGTGCCAACCGAGCTGCCCTTTAGCTCAATATTTTGACCCCGCGTCACCACCAGAAAAGCGATCGCCAACAAAGCTCCTACCATCAAAGCCGCATAGCTAATCAGCATGACGCTGACATGCATCATTAGCCAGTTGGACTTAAGCGCAGGCACCAATGGCTCAGCCGACTGCATTTGTTCAGGGAGCGTCAGGGTCGCAAAAGCAGCGATCGCCATCGCAACGGGAGCCGTCACTACGCCCACTAGGGGACTGCGGCTCATATTCTCGGCAACAAAATGCATTGCCGTGATGCCCCAGGCGATGAAAAATAGCGACTCATAGAGATTGCTGAGGGGGAAGTAGCCCGCCTCGATCCAGCGTGCCCCCAACAGGGCGGCGATACAGAGATTGGCGATCGCCATTCCCGTAGCGCCTATAACCTGCAAGTAGGGGATTTTTGGGAAAGCCGCGCCTGCCCAATACAGCAGCATGGTCAAAAACAGAACGGCGAAGGAGGCGTTATCTAGCCAGCCCTGAAGTGAAACCAAATCCATGCGCGGTCTCCAGCAGTTTGAGGTGAGAGATTATTAGGTGTTGGAGGTTCAGTGTCTCCACTTCTTATGATATCGAGTCTGGGGACAGTATGGCGCTAGAAGCATTGAACGGATCACATTAATTAGGAATACAGCAATTAGAAATACAGCGCTACGCGCTTAGATCCAATGAGTTGTTTGTTGAGAGCTGCGCTCCGCGCAGCTCTCAACAAATAATTTGTCCTGACTCAATTACGTGGCGCTATGGCAACCGTCAAGGCGGTTAGGACGGGGACAGCGCCCACGAAGATATCTCTAAGTCCGGTTAAATATTTTGTGTCTGCTGTATTACCTTAGGCGGCGGTTAGTGCAGAAATTTTAGCGCGAGCATTTGCGATCGATTCTGATAACTTCTGCCCCCCATATTCATCATTTTCGACGTGAATAAAAGTGATATCTGTAATACCCATAAATCCAAAAACAGTGACTAGATAAGGGTCATGGTAATTCATCTTCTCGTATTCTCCACCGGGTTGAAAGCCGGAATCGCCTCGTGCTTCGACAATGAACATCTTTTTACCCAGTACCAATGGCTGGAAAGCATTGACAGTAGCATTGGGTTCAAACGCAACGGTTCTCCCGATGCGCACAATTTGGTCAATGTAAGACTTGAATATACCGGGAACGCTGAAATTGTACATGGGAACCCCAATGATATAAATATCAGCCGCCAAGAATTCATCCACGAGTCGATCGCTAAGACGAATGGCTTCGCGTAGCTCAGGAGTATGTTGTTCTGGTGAAGTGAATGCAGCAGCAATCCACAACTCGTCCACGTAAGGAACAGGACTATGACCCAGATCTCGATAGGTAACAGTATCGCTAGGATGAGCCTGCTGCCATTGTTCGACAAATTCTCTAGTCATGCGGCGAGAGTGCGATCGTTCCCCACGCGGACTCGAATCAATATGTAATAAATGTGCCATAGTTCCTCCAAATTCATCACCCTTTCAGCTTAGGTAAATGGTTCATTCTCTGGCTATCTGATTCTTGTGCCCCTATCAAAATCTTGCGATTAATTTTCACGCCCCACCAAAAATGTTCCCGTCCCAACTGCCAAGACGGTTACTATACAATCAGATTGAGTTGTCAATTCGGGTGTTGCTGATTTCATGTATGAATTTTTTTTGAAAGGGGCGCTCCGCGCCCCTTTCAAAAAAAAATTCATACCCAGATTAAGCAATGCCGTCCATTCGAGACGAGTTGGGGTGACATCGTGTCTCCAGTGAACCATCAAACTGAATCAACCTGTCTGCCTATTCTGTCGAGTCAGAGCCGGGGCTGGGAGAATATTTTGGTCAGCCAATTTCAATATCCACCGGGCGAGGCAACCTGCCATTTCAGCGATGAACATTCGGTTTGTCTATCTCTAGCACATCGTCCTGTTCGCTCTGTGCACATGAAAGGGAGTGAGACACAGACTGGACTGTATCGGAAAGGTGATATTTCAATCACGCCTGCTAAAGTTCCATTTTTTGCCCGTTGGGACGATGCGGATGATTTTTTGGAGATTCGGATTGCGTCTTGTTTTGTCCAAGGGATTGCCAGAGAAACCCTGGATATAAATCCTGACCAGTTTGAATTACTTTCTACATTTAGGATGCGTGATCCACAACTTGAGGCGATCGCCATGCTGCTACTGGCTGAACTTCAGCAGGACAATCAAAACAACAGGCTCTACGTCGAATCCCTCTCAAATATCCTAGCAGTACATTTGCTCCGACAGTATGCGACTGCGAAACCTGATGTGCCCGTTTATGAAGGTGGATTACCTCAACGTCAACTGGTGCAGGTTTTAGACTATATCCACGACCATCTAGATCAGGATATTAAGCTGGCAGATTTAGCTGCGTTATTGAACATGAGCCAGTTTCATTTCTGCCATTTATTTAAACAGACGATCGCCATAACTCCCTACCAGTATTTACTTCAGCAACGCATTGAACGCGCAAAGCAGTTGTTGAAACATACCGATCAATCCATTATGGATATTGCCTTCGCCTGTGGGTTCAATAGCCACAGCCATTTGAGCAAACAGTTTCGTCAACTTACGGGTATGACACCAACCGTTTATCGAGCCAATTAACCTGCTTAGAGCTACCGCTTTTGAGAACGATCGCAGTCACTTAGACGCTTTCCACTGATTTGCCCGCAAATTTTGGGCTGCGAGTTGTGCAGTTTCTTCGATTCGCTTGGCGCGGGTTTCAGGTTTTTTCGCTGAGCTGATCCACTCCAAAATGCCACGCTTCACAGACCGGGGAAAGGCTTCAAAGTTCTGTGCCGACTCATAGGCAGTGAGTGCCTGTTCTAGATCTAGCGGAATTTCGAGTGCCTCGATCGCATCCAACGCTGTCCAAGAACCATCTTGCTTTGCAGCTTCCACTTTTGCCAGTCCGGCAGGCATCATCAGCTCACAGGCAATCAGCCTTTCAACGCGCTCTTTATTTAACTTTGACCAGCCCGTACCAGATTTTCTGGGGGCAAACCATAGCAGCGATCGCTCCTCATCAAGTTTGTTGGGCTTACTGTCAATCCAGCCAAAGCACAGCGCCTCTTCCACGGCTTCACCATAGTCAAATCGGGATTTACCCGTTGCTTTTTTGTAGCCCACTAACCAGACGCCCTCCTTGCGCGTGTGGTGATGCTCTAGCCAAGCACGCCACTCTGCGCGGGTCATAGGATGGGTTGAGTTGACTGGTATGTTAACCATCATTTTAATGATTCATGAGAGGATTGATCTAGCGCGGTCAATTTGTTTGTATTTTAACTGCACTAATCCGCTGGGATACTGTTGCACATCAGTCACCGTCAAGCTAACTTCTGAACTAGGTGGCGTGAACAAAGAAATTCCTTCGCCCAAAAAAATTGGGACGATCGAGAGAATAAATTCATCAATTAATTGTAGTTTGAGAAAAGATGCAACCAGTTCAGCTCCACCCACTAGCCAAACCCGCTGCAATCCTTCTGCTGCCATATCTCGAACAAATCGATCGGGCAATCCTGAAGTAAAAAATACA
This sequence comes from Drouetiella sp., assembly GCF_059504425.1. Lineage (NCBI taxonomy): Bacteria > Bacillati > Cyanobacteriota > Cyanophyceae > Oculatellales > Oculatellaceae > Drouetiella > Drouetiella sp. Next base: position 16,044 of record NZ_JCACIN010000016.1, on the reverse strand, counting down.
TCACTTTGCTTAGACGTTTGATATTGACGAGTGAACACATAGCAGGGCTTGCCAGGATAAACCCACTCCCCAGAACCTAAGGCAACCGAAGCCTCATAGGTCTTTCGCCCCATGACCAGTGCATCGACTGACTGATAAAAGTCGGCGTAACCATAATCAGTTTCACCTGTCTCAACTGTTGAGAGCCAATCCACACTGCCATTTTTTCGAGCAATATAACCGTCCAAGCTAGTAGCAATGTAAAGTGCGATCGTCGTCATATTATTTGGAGGCTACTTATACAAGCCCAGCTCAGCAACTAAGCATCCGATAGAGAAATTTTCTGTAGAATTAGAGCACTAGATATTAGAGCATTGCAACAAACTTGCGAAGTCTCAAAGCGAGCGTCGCGGCAGACATAGAGATCCCTGAGAAATTATCGTACCAAGAAGTAGCTGTCCCCTGACAAGTTTTGCACATAGCCCCAGGCAGAGATATGAATTTGGGCATTGCTGAATTTGAAAGTGCTGCCGACTCACTGCAAGACAGATCTTTTGAACTTATCGCCAGCCTTCCCCTTTTAACAAACCGATGATCGTGAGTGCCAGCGTAGCAGGCTTGACAGGCTTTGTCAGTTGCAGCTGAAAACCCGCATTCAGTGCACGCGTACGATCTTCATTTCGGGCATAGGCAGTTAAGGCAACTGCGGGAACTTCTCCACTAGAGTAAGACGATTGCCGTCTTACTTCCTGCATAAAATCATAGCCATCGGTTTGCGGCATCCGAATATCGCTGACAATAACATCAGGATTAAGGCTTTTAAGTACGTTCAGTGCCGCCTCTGCGGAATTAACGGCAGTCACGTTTGCACCGTAAGCCTGGAGAGCCATGCGCTGCATTTCGCATCCATCGCGATCGTCATCAACCAGCAAGACTTTAATTCCTCTCAGCAAAGTCCATGAATTGACAGAAGATTGTTGAGTTGCAATTTCTTTTTGCATCCGGTCGATCTGTCGGGCTTGTACGGCGCTCTTGAAGGAGGTCATGAAATGATCCCATTCGATCGGTTTCTGAAGCAAGTCATAAGCGCCTCCCCGTAATGCCTGAACGGCTACCTCGTAGTCTTCGTGGCTGCTAGCAAGCAGGACAGGGGTTCCAGGTTGCCACACTCGCATGATATCCAGTAGCTCAAGCCCATCCATGACAGGCATTCGGATATCGCTAATAATTACGTCAAAGTCAGACGTTTCAACTTGCCGAAAAGCCTCCGTCGCAGATTGACAGGTGATAATCTCTACCGTCTCTTCCGATACTTCAAAATGGCGATGTATGCCCTCTGACAAGGCATAGAGAAAAGCTGCATCGTCGTCCACAAGTAAAATACGAATAGGTATCGCAAACATTGCTATCCTCTCTGCAAGAACATCTTTCGAGAATGCTTTTACCACCGCGAAAGAATATTGTGAAAGTTTGGTTTGCGCCCTATCTCTTTTCTAGCCATAGTTTGTCGAGGACGTATCTCTCTAAGGTACGATTTCCCATTTTTTAGGGGAGTTAAAATTTCTACTCGAAGGAGTAACCAAATGGACACAAAAATTGAAACAATGAGACAGTTAAAATAGCTTTTAGAGGTAGATATGACCTATTCTCGTTCTAGAAAATCTCTGCATTTAGGAGAGAACCTGTGCTTTTTTATGTTCACTGCCGCGGCATTAGTGTTCATCAAGGCTGGAGAGATCTACCTAGTGAATTCTTCCTATCCAGCTGAAGCACCTGGTGCCGAACCTGAAGCTCAAGAGATCTTTCAGCATTAAATTTTCAGTCCTAGACGATGCTTGTCCGCTTGACTGTCGATCAAGCGATCGCTGTGGCTAAAAGCTGCTATGTAACCTCTCTCTACAGGCTTCTCACCGTATCCGTCTGTGTCTGCGGGTCTCCCTGTTGAGGGTCTGTTGACCGATCGATTTCTGACTGTACGGCATCACTCGCAGGGGATATTGGCAGTTCGACCGTAAAGGTTGCCCCTTGTCCTTTTCCTGGACTAGCTGCCGTAATTTTGCCATTATGCAGAGAGACTAAATGGTGGACGATCGCTAATCCTAATCCCAGTCCGCCTTGTCCTCGCGTTGTACTGCTATCTGCTTGCCGAAAGCGATCGAAGATATAGGGTAAGAAATCGTTGGGAATGCCGATACCCGTATCGATGACCCGTATTTGCGCATAAGAATTTGCTTGCTCTAGGTGCACCTCAACGTTACCTCCAGGCGGCGTGAACTTGATGGCGTTAGACAAAAGATTTCCCACAATTTGCTGCATGCGAGTAGGGTCTATTGAGACAAAGCCCACCGTAGGGTCGATGTTTGCCTCTAGTTGAATGGCTTTTGCCGCGGCGAGAGGGCTGGCTGTGTCCAGAGCTGCCTCGACGATCGGCACTAAAGAGAGCATTGCGCAATTGAGCTGGAGCTTACCCTGAATAATTTGAGATACGTCCAAAATATCCGCAATCAGATTAGCCTGAAGTTCGGCATTACGCTCAATAGTTTCTAGCGCACGGGTCGCCTTTTCAGGTTCTAGAGGATGGGCACGGAGCAGCTTCGCCCATCCTAAAATAGAGTTGAGGGGAGTGCGGAGTTCGTGGGAGAGTACTGCCAGAAATTCATCCTTCATGCGATTGTGAGTTTCTGCTTCTTGACGCGCCACCTGTTCGCGGATGAGATGAAATTGCGTTTCCTGCGCCTGCTTGCGATCGGTAATGTCTTCGACTGCCCCGATATACCCAATCAGTTCTCCAACGTCAGAAATCATGGGCGCAAAGCGGACGCTAACCCAACGAGTCACTTCTGCCTGGGGATGAAAGCGATATTCAATCACAGAGGTCTGCTGACGGTCGCGATTGTTCCATTGAGTAGATAACACCTGCTCGCGATCGTCTGGATGAAGAGAATTTGCCCAAGCATCAAAACTTTCCTCTAAATCAAATCCACAAATTGACTGACATTGGGGATTAGTGTAGGTAAATTTTCCTTCAAGATCGGTGAGAAAAATGCCGATCGGAGCACAGGCGCTGAGAGAGCGAAACTGCTCTTCGCTGCGCTTTAGCTGTTCATTAGCTGCTGCCAACTGTAGAGCTTGCTGCTTGAGAGCCTCTGTTTTTTGATAGAGTTCGACAAAGACTTCTACTTTTGAAAGCAGAATTTCTGGCTCGATCGGCTTAAATAGATAATCTACTGCCTTGAGAGCGTAGCCTTTGAAAACAAAATCATCTTCTGTATTGAAGGCAGTCAGAAAGATAATCGGCGTAGTGCGCGATCGCTGTCGTTTTCGAATCAAGGCTGCCGTTTCAAGACCATCCATTTGAGGCATCTGAACATCCAATAAAATGACCGCAAAATCTTGATTCAGCAGGCACTTTAAAGCTTCCGTTCCTGATTTGGCAGTGACAAGATTTTGCCCCAGTTTCGCTAAGATGGCATCCAGCGCCACTAAATTTTCAGGATGGTCATCGACTAAAAGAATACTAGCTTTAGGTTGATTCAACAATTGATTTGACATATATCATCAGCTTTGAATTTGAGTAAGCCATGGTTTTGCCATTCGTTTCTATCTACACTTTAGAAAATGATTGAAGTACGATTTCACTCATGCGGAGGCTGATACAAATAGAGTCGCAGTAGGGATAAAAGCTGTTCAACATCGACAGGTTTGGTGATGTAGTCAGAGGCTCCTGCTTCAATACACTTTTCTCGATCGCCCCTCATAGCTTTTGCCGTCAGCGCAATCATGGGAAGCGATCGAAATTGCTCAATCTGCCGAATGGTTTGCATAGTTTCATAACCATCCATATCGGGCATCATTAAATCCATTAGAACCACAGCAGTGTCAAGATTATTTTGAAGCTGCGTCATGCCGTCTCGCCCGTTTTCCGCATAGATCACCTGCATCTGGTATTGCTCTAACAGGCTAGTCAAGGCAAAAATGTTGCGAACATCATCATCGACAATTAAAACTTTCTTATCGATGAGAATCGCGTTGCTTTGAGGCTGTTCTAGCTGTTGCTGAGGGTGTTGCTCTAACAAGTTTGCCTGGACTTGATTCAGAAATAACGCAGTTTCAGCCAAGAGCCGTTCAGGTGATTGAGCATCTTTGAGAATAATGATGTCAGAAAGTTGTCGCAGGCTGTTTTCTTCTTCAGATACCAACTCCTTCCCGGTATAGATGATGATGGGCAAATCTATAAGGGAATCATCTTGCTTGATCTGCTCAATCAGTTCTCCTCCAGTCATATCTGGCAGCATCAAATCCACTACAATGCAGTCGAACTGTGCAGACTTCAATGTTTCTAGCGCTGTGGCTCCCGTCTCCGCTGCCGTGACGGTAATATTGCTGCCGCTGAGCAGATTTACAAGGCTCTGGCGTTGAATCTCGTCGTCTTCCACCACCAGCAAATTTTTTACCGATCGCTCGACAAACTCTTTGATATTTGCCAAGGTATCCAAAAGCGTTTCACGACTAATAGGTTTTTGTAAAAAGGCGATCGCACCCATCTGTAAACTACGCTGCTGTCCTTCTTCTACCGACATAATATGAACCGGAATATCACGGGTATTGGGGTCATGCTTCAGGCGATCTAGCACCGTCCAGCCGTCCATTCCGGGCAATCGAATATCTAGCATGATTGCGGTAGGTTTGAACTCTCGCACCATCTCTAGTCCTAGATCGCTGCGGGCAGCAATGAGTCCCTTGAAGCCCTGCTGTCGAGCCATATCCAGTAGAATGCGGGCAAACTTGAGATCATCTTCGACAATCAGCAAAACGCGATCGCTGGGCTGTAAAGTCTCCCGATCGTCTATTCTCTCAGGGGACACGAAGGAATCCGAGGAAGGTAGAAAAGCGGGTGGAAGCGCATCGATCGCCCCCCACCTCATTTGCCGTTCTCTTCTTTGCAGATCAGTTGCTTCTCGACTTTCAACTGCCTCATAGGTTTGAGGGAGATAAAGGGTAAACGTGCTGCCTTGCTTCACCCTGCTCACCAGATGAATCTCACCTCCCAGAAGCTGAGCGATTTCGCGGCTAATGGACAAACCTAAGCCTGTGCCGCCATACTTACGCGAGGTCGTACCATCAGCCTGTTGAAAGGCTTCAAAAATCACCCGCTGCTTGTCAGAAGCTATGCCAATTCCGGTATCGCGCACGGCAAAAGCAATGACTGAGCTGGCTCGATTGAGCGATTCATGGGTGGGACTCCAGCCCTGGGTTGCCAAACCTATGTGTAGACTAACTTGACCCTGCTCTGTAAACTTAAAGGCATTAGAAAGAAGATTTTTAAGCACCTGCTGAAGACGCTTGGAATCTGTATAAAGCGTGCAAGGCAGATGCTCATCAAGCTGAATGAAGAAATCTAAATTGCGATCGATCGCAGTTTGGCGGAAGGTGCGATCGAGATGAACCTGAAGTTCGGTAAACAAAGTCTGATCAAGATTGACTGACATCGTACCTGACTCGATTTTAGCCAAATCCAGAATGTCGTTGATCAGCGACAGCAGATCGTTGCCAGACGAGTAAATAGTGCGGGCATACTCAACCTGCTTACTGGTCAAGTTTTCAGCGCTGTTATCTCCCAACAATCTCGCCAAAATCAGCAGGCTATTCAGCGGAGTCCGCAGCTCGTGGGACATATTCGCCAGAAATTCCGACTTGTATTTTGAGGTCATGGCGAGCTGCTTCGCTTTTTCCTCCAAAGACTGACGAGCTTGCTCAATTTCGCTGTTTTTCCGCTCAACTTCCCGATTTTGCAACACCAAAAGCTCGGCTTTTTCCTCCAAATCATCGTTGGTTTGCTGAAGTTGCTCTTGCTGATTCTTTAGCAGCTCCTCCGAAGCCCGCAGCGATTGCGCCTGTTGCTCTAAGCGCTGGTTGGTTTCGGTGAGTTCTTTCTGCTGAGTTTGCAGTTCTTCTGCCAGAGATTGAGATTGTTTGAGCAATTCCTCTGTTCTCATACTGGCAGCGATCGTATTCAGGACGATTGCAATGCTCTCAGTCAACTGATCGAAGAACGTCAGGTGAATTTCGTTAAACCGATTAAAGGATGCCAGCTCGACTACAGCCGTGACTTGACCCTCAAACAGAACAGGTAAAACGACAACATTTCTAGGGGTTGATTCCCCTAAACCAGAGCTAATGGTGATGTAGTTATCAGGCACTTCCGTCAGCAGAATTCGCTCTTTCTCCAAGGCACATTGCCCAACTAACCCTTCGCCCAACTGAAAACGGTTTGCTAGATGCTTGCGCTCACGGTAGGCGTAAGTAGTGAGCAGCTTCAAGTAAGTATGGTCACTACCTTCCATGAGATAGAACACGCCATGCTGAGCCGAAACTAAAGGCGCGAGTTCCGACAAAATCAGCTTAGAGACCGTTTCTAAATCGCGTTGACCCTGCAACATCCGCGTAAATTTTGCCAGGTTAGTTTTCAGCCAATCTTGCTCTGTATTTTTCTGCGTTGTTTCTCGCAGGTTGGCAATCATTTGGTTGATATTGTCCTTGAGGATGGCGACTTCTCCCTCCGCAGCCACGGCGATCGATCGGGTCAAGTCACCCTTGGTCACTGCCGTTGCCACTTCAGCAATCGCTCTCACCTGTGTGGTTAAGTTCGCCGCTAGTTCATTCACATTATCGGTCAGATCGCGCCAGGTGCCTGCGGCTCCCGGCACCTTTGCCTGTCCGCCTAGCTTCCCTTCAATGCCCACTTCACGGGCAACAGTCGTCACCTGATCGGCAAAAGTTGCCAGCGTGTCGATCATCTCATTGATCGTATCTGCTAGGGTTTCAATTTCCCCTTTTGCATCCAGCATCAGTTTCCGCTTCAAGTCCCCATTAGCAACGGCGGTCACAACTTTTGCAATCCCCCGCACCTGTGCCGTCAGGTTTCCCGCCATCGAATTCACGTTATCCGTCAAATCTTTCCAGGTGCCTGCAACCCCTGTCACCTGTGCCTGTCCTCCCAGCTTTCCTTCCGTGCCCACCTCACGGGCAACCCGCGTCACCTCAGAGGCAAAGGAGCTGAGCTGATCCACCATTGTATTAATGGTATTCTTCAAATCGAGGATTTCGCCTTTGACATCCACCGTGATTTTCTTAGACAGGTTACCATTGGCGATCGCTGTTGCCACTTCAGCAATGTTCCGCACCTGTGCTGTCAGGTTCCCCGCCATCGAATTCACGTTATCCGTCAGGTCTTTCCAGGTGCCACCCACGCCTCGCACGTAGGCCTGCACCCCCAGCTTGCCCTCAGAACCCACCTCACGGGCAACTCGCGTCACCTCAGAGGCAAAGGAGTTGAGCTGATCTACCATTGTGTTAATCGTGTTCTTCAGCTCTAGGATCTCGCCCTTTACGTCTACCGTGATTTTTTTAGAGAGATCGCCGTTTGCCACCGCTGTCGTCACTTCGGCAATATTTCGCACCTGTGCCGTCAAACTACCCGCCATAAAGTTGACCGAGTCGGTCAAATCTTTCCAGGTTCCGGCAACCCCTCGGACATCGGCTTGCACCCCCAGCTTTCCCTCAGAACCCACCTCACGGGCAACCCGCGTCACCTCAGAGGCAAAGGAGCTGAGCTGATCCACCATGATGTTGATCGTGTTCTTCAGCTCCAGAATTTCACCTTTAACCTGAACCGTGATTTTTTTGGAGAGGTCGCCATTGGCGATCGCCGTTGCCACTTCGGCGATGTTTCGCACCTGTCCTGTCAGGTTCCCTGCCATCGAGTTCACATTATCCGTCAGATCTTTCCAGGTACCCGCAACGCCAGGAACTTGCGCCTGACCGCCCAGCTTGCCCTCAGAACCCACCTCACGGGCAACCCGCGTCACCTCGGAGGCAAAAGAGTTGAGCTGATCGACCATGATGTTGATCGTGTTCTTCAGCTCCAGGATCTCGCCCTTCACGTCCACCGTAATTTTTTTAGAGAGGTCGCCATTGGCGATCGCTGTTGCCACTTCTGCAATGTTCCGCACCTGTCCCGTCAGGTTGCCCGCCATTGAGTTCACATTATCCGTCAAATCTTTCCAGGTACCCGCAACCCCCGACACCTCTGCCTGCACCCCCAGCTTGCCCTCAGTTCCCACCTCACGGGCAACCCGCGTCACCTCGGAGGCAAAAGAGTTGAGCTGATCGACCATGATGTTGATCGTGTTTTTTAGCTCCAGAATCTCACCTTTCACATCTACCGTGATTTTCTTGGAGAGATCGCCGTTGGCAACAGCTGTCGTCACTTCGGCAATATTCCGCACCTGCGCCGTCAGGTTTCCCGCCATCAGATTCACGCTGTCGGTCAAGTCCTTCCAGGTGCCTGCTACTCCTGGAACCTCTGCCTGCACCCCCAGCTTGCCTTCAGTTCCCACCTCACGGGCAACCCGCGTCACCTCAGAGGCAAAGGAATTGAGCTGATCGACCATAGTATTGACGATCGTTGCCGTTTGCAGAAACTCGCCCTTTAAGGGCCTGCCGCCGATGCCCGAAGCGATCGTCTGGGATAAGTCGCCATTCGCCACCGCCCGAATCACTCTTGCTGTCTCGGCTGTAGGCTGCACCAAATCTGTGATCATCGTATTCACAGAGGTGACACAGGCTTTCCACGAACCTTTGGCGCTGCCCAAGGATGCCCGCTCGTCAATTTTGCCCTCTTTACCGACGATCGTGCCTACATGCTCTAGTTCATTGGTCAGCCGCTCATTCATCTCAATGATGTCGTTCAGAGTGCTGGCGACTTTACCCATCAGCCCAGTTTGCTCGGTTGACATTCGAGCAGAGAAGTTCCCCTTTTTGACTTCTGTGAGCGTCTTGAGCAACTGTTTGAGATCGAGGCTATCGGTATCGAGAACGGCTTGAGCAGTTGACATCACTTGATCCTTTGCAGAAAAGTTTCAGGCAGCTCAAAACCTGAGATCTAATGCCATCTTGATGACTATCCTAAATTTTCTATCCAAAGATAGCTCGCAAGAGGCTTGAGCAGGAGATAATCTCAGGTAAAGCTTCGTCCATTATCTACAAAATCATGGATGAAGAAGTCTATCCTAGGATGGATGTCGCCGTAAGTTAAAAGGGAATCTACGTCAATCTAAAATGTTTACCAGGTATGCAGATAAATGTTTATGGCACTGCGATCGAAGCTGCCTATGCTGCCGCCGATCTAATAGCTGAGCGACTTTACATCTCACCTAATATTGTCCTGGGTCTCGCAACAGGTGGCACCATGGAGAGCTTATATCACCACTTGGTTGAGCGCCATAGACGAACAGGACTTAGCTTTCGCTTCGCCACAACTTTTAACCTAGATGAGTACATAGGTCTTGCACCAGCGCACCCTGCCTCATATCGTGCCACAATGCAACGCCTGCTGTTTGACCATACGGATATTGATCCTCAACGTACGCATTTGCCGGATGGAATGTCGATGAATCCTGACCAAGAGGCTGTTCAATATGAAGCGAAAATTGCTGAAGCTGGAGGAATTGATCTACAGCTTCTTGGCATAGGTAGAAATGGTCATATTGCCTTCAACGAACCCGGAACGAGCTTCTCTTCCCAGACGCATGTAGTGACTCTCGATCGCTCAACGCAAGCCGCAAACGCTCGCTTTTTTCTAGAAGGAGAAGCCGTTCCTGAACGAGCCATCACAATGGGAATTAGCCCTATTCTGGCATCGCGAGAAATTTTGTTAGTGGTTACGGGTGCAGAGAAAAGAACCGCTTTTTCAGAGGCTTTTCTTGGTCAAGTTAATCCTCAATGTCCAGCATCAGTTCTCCAACTGCACCCTAATGTCATGATCTATGCAGATCGCGCGGCAGCCATTGACGTAACATCTTTGAACATGGCATCCCCAAACGTGGGGTTTGATAAAATCTGTTCCCGAATAGGTGCTGACAATGTGTAACTGAATGCTCAATCTACTTTGCACCAATCAGGGTCAGAAAATTTCCGTAAACGTCAAAGTTTGCCAGGATGAAGTAAGCAGCGATCGCGCCGACAGCCCCTCCCAAAAGAAATCCTTTCGCATAATCATTCCAGCCTTTCTTAGACTGAAAAGCATCGGGCGGAGTAGGTGCAGCAGTTGCAGAGAGAGGTTTTGGAGGATTGCTAGCTGCGTATAGGACGATAAGTACACTCGAAATCAGGACTAGACCGAGGGTAGATAGCAGTGCAACTAGAGTCCCTGATTCGGTGTAACGTAGGGGATTAAACTTTGCAAAGGGACCTACTAAAAGATACCCATGCGCTAAGCCAACTTCCAAACCTCTCCTCAAAGGGGATAGACCAGGACGATAAGCAGAGAGATTACCCACAAACCTACGCACAAAAACTGAGGAGTTAATGGGAGTTTCTAAATCCCCGTATTGCGAATCTCTGACTGGATAAATGACTTCTTGGTTTCTCAAATCAGTAGGGCTACTGTTCGATCGTTCGATCTTGTCAACAAGCTTAGTCATACTCAGCGGTACCTTCTTGTGGGCTAATGTGCGATTAACACGGGATTTGCGCACATTCTAAAAATATTTTTATAGGAAGACGTCCTACTTAAGCAGTAAGATTCCAGAAGTCTGTGGATAGTGTCAGGACAAGTATTCGTCTTGTAATAAAACTAAGCCCTGCTTTGTCATACGCGGCTTTCTGTTGAAGGGAAGAAAGGTCACCAAAACTGGAGGACTAATCTGTCCTTACGAATATTTTATTTCCTAGAAAGCGCCTAAGCTAATCGAGACGTTGTTAGCTAGCCTGCTTGCGAGGGTTGGTCACCACCAGCTCAAATTCCCAGCCGGGGACTTGCTGCACTTGTTTAGTCAGCGTACGGAGGTCTTCTGCCCCATTGAGGGTTAAGTTCTCGCGCGTGCGCACTTCCACAACTACGGTTTTGGCTGCACTCGTGGCAATTAAATCCAGTGCGCAGTTAGCGAGGGCGGCTGGCAACTCTTCTGAAGAAGGATACAGCGTGACCGCATAGCCTTGCTGCCGATATTCTCGCGCTATCCTGAGAAGGCGTTGGTGTTCGAGTGGGTTTAGGTCTGCCAGGTGACGCATAGGGATAAATAAATGCCTACTCCTATAATCCCTCAAAGGGCGTTAAAGTCAAGTCCATGAGTCCTCTATTATAGATGCCCTAGGAAAAGAGTAAAGTTTCTATGTTGTTTAATAATCTTTCATGCTCATTTTCAGCTGGTGTGAGCCAGCGCTGCTAGTCTAGCGCTGTGGGGTCGGGAGCCGTTTCAATCCGAATGTGTAGAAACTCTTCACCACTACAAAACCCTTTGGCGAGCACTAGCGACATTCCTTTGACCCGAAATGAGCCATCTAAGCTCCGCCGCCGACTGACAAAGTCAGTGATCTGATAGTCGTCAACATAGATGACGCCGTTTAAGGCATCACGCACTGGTTTCACAATGTTGTCACTGTCTGGCACAACATGCTCATTACCAGGAATTACATCATAGTAGTGAGTGATCACCACGCGCACGGAGTCGCCTGTCGGTTGAGAGGATGACCAACAGGCGATCGCCATATCTCGCACCTGGGTTTTCCAGGCTTGCAGACGCTTTTTATCTTTAGTCTGATGGGAAATGGGTTTCCCCGTCACAATGAATTCAAAGGGTAGCACCGGAGGCATGATCGGTCGCAGGAAGTGTGTGTGGGCATTCGCTTTGCCTGAGCCGTAGTGTTGCAGTTAGGAGAACACTTTACAGGGAGGCTCATAGCGGGTTATCAATGGTAAATACACACGTTCTACTCCTATAGTAGTAGGGGTTTCGCTCCTTGAGGGACTGACAGGTCTCCTAACCACTTGATTTTTGGCGACACAACGCCACTTGTGCCAAAACTGATGGGGATGGGTCTGGAGACATTGACGCTAGAAGAAAGGGGAAAGTTGCAGGTATACCGTTGCAGGTAGGGCGGCTTGCAGCTCTGCAATGCACGATCGTGTCTCTGAGTACTAGAGTCGGGGTAGTCATTACCTAGATACCACTACCGAGTACTGCTTAGTCTGGATATGAAGCTCTTTTAAAGACATTCAGCACATGAAATTGACAATGCCAGTGTTGGGGTAATCCTACTTTGGCACTCTGACGGATAAAAAGCCACTGTATAAATAACAGGGACAAATAAAAGGTCGCCATATGAATCGAATTCAATTTCTTCGACCGTCCGGCGTTCTAAGCTCCTATCCCTCCCCGACCTGAAGGTACGGGGCTTCTTGAAAGATTCCGATGACGATAATGGCACAACCTCTAGTAGATAGCGATCGCATTAAACAAAAAGCCTTGGAACTGGGATTTCACAAAGTTGGGATTGCTGCCGCAGAAGTTGCAGGAGAGGGGGACAATTCGCTCCAAAACTGGCTAGGTCGGGGCTACCAAGCCGACATGGCATGGATGGCAAACCCTAAGCGTCAAGATGTGCGATCGCTCCTACCCAGCGTTCAGTCGGTCATCTGCGTTGCGCTTAACTACTACACGCCCCACGAGCGCCCCGCTGAGCCGCTGCACAGCGAAAAGTACGCCAGAAAGTATGCCAAGATCTCTCGCTACGGCTGGGGCAGGGATTACCACCGCATCATGCACAAAAAGCTGAAGGCGCTGTCGGTCTGGCTAGAGGCACAGGGCAGCGCGATCGAAGCCCGCTATTGCTCAGACACAGCTCCTATTCAAGATAAAGTCTGGGCAGAACGGGCGGGCATTGGCTGGGTTGCAAAAAATAGCAACTTGATCACGCGAGAGTATGGCTCTTGGGTGTTTTTGGGCGAGGTTTTGACTAACTTGCAACTGACAATCGATCGCCTTCATCTGCCCCACTGCGGCACCTGCACCCGCTGCTTGGAGGCTTGCCCGACCGAGGCGATCGTCCAGCCTTTCGTCGTAGATGCCAATCGCTGCATCGCCTATCACACGATCGAGAACCGGGCAGAGTCTCTGCCGCCTTCGATCGCTGCCAATCTGCAAGGCTGGGTTGCGGGCTGTGATATCTGTCAGGACGTGTGCCCCTGGAATCAGCGCTTTGCCCAAGAAACGGATGTGGCTGAGTTTCAGCCTTATCCCTGGAACGTTGCGCCTGAGATGGAAGCGATCGCCACCTTATCTGATGCAGAATGGGATCAGCGCTTTCCGGCTTCGGCATTGCGCCGGATCAAACCCGATATGCTGAGGCGAAATGCTAGGGCAAATCTGGAGGCTGATCTGCCAGAATGAATACGATCGCTCTCTGGGAAATAAGCTAAGGTGTCTCTAGAAAATAAGCTAAGGTAGTGGCTGAAAGCCTAGTACAGTTCAAAATTTTACGGCTCGAAACTGAATTTATGAAGCGATCGGCTTTGAATTTTGCAGTCCTGTTGCCTCTGGGATTGCTACAACTCATCATCTCTGGAGTGGCGGCTCCTGCGGCTGAAGCTGCTTCGCCTACGGCTCCACGCTCTCCCCTTCAGGCAAAGTTAGAGCAACTTCAACAGTTGATAATCCCGGAACTGCCTGGGCTGGGCAGAAGCGAAACCTTCTTACCCAAGCCCGATCCATTGGCTTACGTGCATCTGGTGATTAAATTGAGCGATCGCCGAGTCTATCTCTACGAGCGCGACCAGGTGAAAACCAGTTTCCCGGTGGCGATTGGACGGGCGGGTTGGGAAACGCCTACAGGCAGCTATCAGGTCTTCCAAATGCTTCGCAATCCGGCATGGGAACACCCTTTTACGGGCGAGGTGATGCCCCCTGGAGCTGATAATCCGTTAGGATCGAGATGGATTGGATTCTGGACAGATGGCACTAATTTTATTGGCTTTCACGGTACGCCTAATGCTGAGTCTGTGGGTACGCCTGCGTCCCATGGATGTGTTCGTATGTATGATCAGGATGTGGTCAAGCTGTTTGAAAGAGTCAAGGTTGGCACTCCTGTACAAGTTGTTCCCTAAGTTGTTCTTAAATTCACCTTTCAAAGCGTATTTAGAGGTTATCTGAAAAGTATAAAATGTCCTGCATTTGCCCCCCAACCCCCCAATTCTGGGGGACTTTGAACAAGAACTGGCTACGTGCTTCGCACACGCAAGCGAACGAAAGCCCCCCAGAATTGGGGGATTTAGGGGGCGGTTCGGGTAGGAATCTGCACTTTTCAGACATCCTTTTAGCCTGTTTTCAACGCAATCCGTTCCTAAATTTCTCCCGCAGCTATGGCTAATTACCTTGAGCAATTCTCTAGCGATAACGCTTCTGGCATCTGCCCTGAAGTTCTTGAGTATATGCTGAAGGCAAATATCGGAGATGTACCTGCCTACGGCAATGACGAGTGGACACAGCGAGCGACCGATCATTTTAGAGAACTGTTTGAAACGGACTGCGACGTGTTTTTTGTGTTTAACGGCACTGCCGCTAATTCCTTGTCCCTGGCGGCTTTATGTCAGTCTTATCACAGCGTCATCTGCCATGAGACGGCGCACATAGAAACAGATGAATGCGGCGCACCAGAATTTGCATCTAACGGATCTAAACTGCTGCTGGGAAAAGGGGAACAGGGCAAACTCACGCCCGAATCGATCGCTTCCATTGTTAACAAACGCACCGACATTCACTATCCCAAGCCCAAAGTCATCAGCATCACACAGCCGACCGAGCTAGGCACGATTTACACGATCGATGAGCTATTGGCGATTCAATCGATCGCGCAACATTATGACCTCAAAATTCATATGGATGGCGCTCGGTTTGCCAACGCTGTTGCTGCTACAGACCGCACCCCTGCTGAACTCACTTGGAAGAGCGGAGTAGATGTGCTCTGCTTCTGCGGCACAAAAAACGGCATGGCGATCGGCGAAGCCATTTTGTTTTTCAAAAAAGACCTGGCTGAAGACTTTGCCTATCGCTGTAAGCAGGCGGGTCAGTTAGCTTCTAAAATGCGCTTCATTGCCGCACCTTGGCTAGGTCTGCTGGAAACTGGCGCATGGCTTAAAAATGCGCGACATGCCAATCGCTGTGCGGCTTATCTGGAGAAAAAGCTGCTAGAAATTGAGGGTGTTGAGCTGATGTTTCCCCGCGAGGCAAATGCAGTGTTTGTTACCTTGCCAGAAGCCGTCATTCAGCAACTGAGGGACAAAAATTGGCTGTTCTACACGTTCATTGGCGTGGGCGGCGCTCGCTTCATGTGTTCCTGGAACTCAACTCAAGATCGAATCGACCAACTGGTACAAGATATTAGAGAAGCGATCGCTCCGGCGCTCTGCTGATAAAGCTCATTAGGGTTGCCTAGAGGTTTTAGATTCAGCCAAAATCTCGCAGATTGCCGCCCTAGGTGTTCGGTAAACTTTACTATCTGTAACCCCTGAGCACCCAGTACCATATAAGCTAATAACTCAGTTAACAAGAAGCATTAAAACGCTCAGCTATAAGGGGATTACCATGGAAGGTTTGTACGATTCTGATAAACGTAAGCTGCTATCGAGCCTCTCTCACGCTTCTATTTTTCTGAGTTCGCTGGTGATTTCTATCGGAATTCCGATCGCCATTCTGTTTGTCACAGAAGACCCGGTCGTCAAAGAAAATGCAAAAGAAGCGATTAACTTTCACTTCAATGTTTGGCTCTACAGTCTTCTCTTGATTCCCATCTCATTTCTGACCTTTGGACTCGCCAACGGCGTTTGGTTCTTGGTGCATTGTGGTCTGTCGGCTTGGGCGATCGTTCAATGCCTCAGCGTTCCTGAACAGTCTTTCCGCTATCCCTTCATCTTCCGGCTACTCTAAGCTGAGCGTTAGGCTAGTCCTTAAAGGGTATTTAGAAAGTGCGCTATGTGCGTCTAAATCCCTTAGAAGATGTCTGAGAAGTGTAATTTGCTACCCGAACCGCCCCCTAAATCCCCCAATTCTGGGGGACTTTGAATAGGAACTGGCTACGTGCTTCGCACACGCAAGCGAACGAAAGTCCCCCAGAATTGGGGGTTGGGGGGCGAATGCAGAACATTTGATACTTTTCAGATATCCTCTTAAGTAAGCAATATAGCGCTACGAGAACGAGTTAGGACATTATTGTAGAGGTAGAGAAGCG
>NZ_JCACIN010000015.1:0-81330 GCF_059504425.1 Drouetiella sp. | reverse complement strand
TTGCGTTGATGCTGCCTTTAAAGAGTGTCCTAACGTATGTGCGTAGCGCTATATTCAGTCGCCAGTATTCAGTCGCCAGTATTCAGTCGCCGGACTCCGCGCTAAACTGCTTGTGTGAACTTTATGCGAATTTCATGTCCCCTCTGCCCCATCCTTCGCCCAAGCTGTCCTTGGGAGCGTTAGAAACTGAGATCCTGGAGATTCTTTGGACGCTCGGTTCTGCCACCGTTAAAGAGGTTCACGATCGCATTCTTGCTGATCCCAATCGGGAGCTTGCCTATGCTTCGGTCACGACCGTGCTGCGTCGTTTGGGCAACAAAGGCTGGGTAGCTTGTGACAAAGAGGATCGCGCCTTTCGATGGCAGCCTTTGATCTCTCGTGAAGAGGCTCAGGTGTTGCAAGCACACGATCGGCTCCAGAAGTTTTTGGCGATCGGCAATCCTGATGTGGTTGCCGCATTTGCCAATGAGCTAGATCATGCTAGCGCTGATAAGTTGGAGGCGATCGCTCAACGCCTGAAAATCGCCCGTGAAGCCAGGGAGAAGTAAAAATGCATCTGACGCTCATTTTGCTGGCAATCGTGATTTCAGGCTTGACGCGCTTTCTCTGGTGGCGATCGGCAGAGTGGAGCGATCGCTGGCAGCGTACCCTGATTGCTTTTCTGCTGCCGCCTTTGCTGTTGCTGACGACAGCAGTAGCAGTGATGTGTATGGGCACTCAGGGGCAAATGTTGGGCTTGCCTGCCGGATGGATTGGCTATCTGCTGGCGCTCAGCTTTTTGGCAACTGCAATCGGGTTACTGCTGCGGCTGGGATGGCAGGGATGGCGATCGCTCCGCCACGTTCACAGCTATCCAGTGCAAAGCTATCCAGTTCTGGGTCAGGACATTGCGATCGGGCATGTAGTCGCGACCTCTCATCTGTTTGCCGCACAGATTGGTTTCTGGAACTCTCAATTAGTGGTGAGTCAAGGCTTGCTCGATCGCCTCACCCCGGAGCAGCTAGAAGCAGTCCTCACCCACGAACGCGCCCATGCTTACTACCGAGACACTTTCTGGTTTTTCTGGATGGGCTGGCTCAGGCATTTCACCGTTTGGCTTCCTAACACCGAAGCCCTGTGGCAAGAGCTGCTTTTGCTACGCGAACTTCGTGCCGATCGCTGGGCAGCTCAAGCGATCGATCCGCTGCTCTTAGCGGAATCTTTGCTGCTGACGGTCAAAGAAACGCCGCTGAGCGCTGCCGATTTTTGCGCTGCTTTTAGTGCTGCTGCGCCCTTGAATCGACTGGAGGAGCGCATTGATGCCCTGCTGCTGCCCTCTGAATCGGCTGAACTGGACAATCGAATTTCGCTATTGGGACTATGGGTTGCCCTCGTGCCGCTGTTAACGGTGCTGTTTCATCAGTGAGATCCTAATAGGATCAGCAGATCTATCATCAACGTGCGGGTGGTGTTGAGTAACATCGCCATCGAACTGAGTAACACGCCGATGTTTGTGAGTAATACGCTGATCGAACTGGGTAACATGACGGTGTTTTTTAGTACGATTGCGATCGTATTGAGTAATGTAGCGATCGTATTGAGTAATGTAGAGAGCGGCATCATCAGTACCGTAAAGCTATGGCAGTGCTCAATCTGGATATGATTTTTTTAAAAGAGTCACGGAGCACCCCTTTATGGTTACTCAAATTAAGTGGACGTTAGACGACTATCACCGAATGGTTGATGCGGGACTCTTTATCGATCGTCGCGTCGAACTGCTACATGGAGAAATTGTTGAAATGGCTCTCGAAGGAACGCCTCATTCTTACTATAGTGATGAATCTGCTCACTATCTAAGAAATTTACTGGGCGATCGGGCAAGAGTCCGAGAGGCTAAGCCCATCACGCTACCTAATCAATCTGAACCCGAACCAGATTTGTCGATCGTTGAGCCGCTTGGAGCGATTTACTTAGAGCATCACCCCTATCCAGAAAATATCTTCTGGCTGATCGAGTTTTCCAATTCCAGCCTGACGAAAGACCTAGAAGACAAAGCTAAAATCTACGCTGAGGCTGGCATTCAGGAGTACTGGGTCGTCAATCTTCGTAAGATGCAGCTCATCGTTTTTCGTTTTCCAGAAGATGGAATATATGCCTCTAAACAAACTCTGACGAGTGGATGGATTAGCCCCCTCGCTTTCCAGGATCTTGAAGTGTCGCTCGATCGTCTCTTAGGAAAATAAACGCCACGCAATCATCAGCGCCTCAATACCGGGGCTGCCCGGTATAGGTTTGTCCTTGGGGCATAACGGCGAAATCAATCCGAGCATCGGTAAGATTTGCCCCATCCAAGCTGGCTTCAGACAGGTTGGCATAGCGTAAGTCTGCGCCGCTTAAATCGGCACCGCTAAGGTCGGCATGTTGCAGTAGCGTTCCATAAAGGCTGGCATGTTGGAGATTAGCGCGGATTAGTTTGGCAAAAGTAAGGTCAGCTTCTCGTAGCTCTGCTTTAGCTAGCGTAGCGTCCGTCAAATTTGCTTCAGAGAGGCTGGTGTTGATGAGTTCAGCCCGACTCAGATCGGCATTTTGCAGGTTTGCCTGTTTCAAATCGGCTCCATTGAGCTGAGCTTTCACTAAATTAGCGCTCTGCAAATTTGCCTGATGCAACACGGTGTTAACTAACTTAGTTTGGGCTAATTTTGCCTGACTGAGATTGGCTTGTGTCAGTTCAGCTCGGCTGAAGTCGGCGTAACTTAAGTTTGCACCACTCAAATCGCATTTGATGCAGCGATCGACACGATTGAGATGCTCAATGGCAGCTCTACCCGCCAATCCATCAGGCGCGGTTTTAGCCTTGGGTCTAGCCGTCATGACTGGCTGAGCTGAGCTGGGCTGCGGTGTGGAGCGAGAGAAAACCTCGGTCATGCGAATTGCCATAGGCAGCAAAGCTGCTGAGACTGCAAGAAGGGTAATGAGGGACTGGAAGTTCATGGGCTTAGTTCATGAGTTTAGAACGTAGAAGGGAGCGATCGCGTTTCCACTTTTAGCAACTGATCAAGATTTAATAAGAACAGGGGCGGTTCTTCTGGGATAACCACTAGAGCACTAACACAGCGAATTTTTCCGCCTGCTAAATAGGCTGACGGCAAAGGCTTGAAGGCAGAAAGGGGAACGCGTCTTAGGCTAGGCTGAGAATATAAGGGGATACCGACAAAATCTCCTTGACTATCTTGAATAATCAACAGATAAGCCGGAGCGCTTGCCCTGAAATCTAGGTTGTTATGGGAATCTAGGTTGTTAGGGGAATCTAGGTTATCAGGCGATACGATCTGCGCAGAGGGTGAATCAACGGCTGGCTGTGATGAGATGAGTTTGACTTCCTGCTGTTGAATACCAAAAATCCGCTGTTGAGCATCTATGACTAAAATTTGCTGATCTTTGTAATGGGTAAATCTTAATCCCTGCCCATTGGGTGCGCCATAAAGTTCTCCTAGCGGGATCACTTTTTCGATCGCCTGAATCGGCAGCGTAAACCCCGTCTGGTGAATGCTAAAGACAACCAGCTTCTGGGTGGCTTCCGCCCGACGATTGGCTAAACGGCGCGAAAGGGAAGAAGGCATGGGGATGATTTTGGATTTTAGATTTTAGATTTTGGAAGCTTAGAAGCTAGAAGCTAAGTATTGCCGGGTTTTATGAGTGATCTGGCGTATTTACTTTTGAAATGATCAGCTCTAAATGGCAGCTTCTAACTCAACCAGACTTTCTAGAGTTTGCAGTAACGCCTGCTCGTTGTACGGCTTGGAAAAGTAGGCACTTGCCCCTAGGCTCATGGCAAGCTGGCGGTGTTTTTCGCCGCTGCGGGAAGTCAACATGGCGATCGGGATGCGTTCTAAAGGCGGGCTGGCTTTGACTTTTGCCAAAAAGCCGTAGCCGTCGAGTCGGGGCATTTCGATATCGCAGATCACAACTTGAACTTGCAGTCCAGCGCTCAGCTTATCGAGGGCATCTTGTCCGTCTTTGGCTTGTGCCACCTGATAGCCCGCTTTTTCTAAGGTCAGAGCCAGCAAACGCCGCACGTTGATCGAGTCATCAATCACCAGCACCGTGGGCTGGCGATCGCCATAAACCGCTTCAGAGGGCAATAGAGCAGCAGGTAGGGCATGGGCATTGGGCAACCGGACAGCATCGACTTGAGATCGTTCGCAGCTTGCAATCCAGTGGAGGAGTTCTGGCACGTTGACGAGGGGAACCACTCGCCCGTCGCCCAGAATCGTGCAGTTAGAAAATCCGGCTGGCATAGGCAGACCGCCCTCTACCTTGCGAATAGCAACTTCCTGCTCACCCCAATTTCGATCGATTTGTAATCCGACCAACTGACTGCCTTGCGTCAGCAGCAATACGGTTGGGACATTGATACTTGCCTGAGTTTCCAATCCTTCGGGCTGGTAGGCGCGCCGGAACTCTAGCCACTGCGACAGGCGAATGAGCTGTACCATCGTGTCTTCCCAGGTAAAGGCTTCGTTGCCTGCGGTGGTAATCACCTGCTCTGGGGGTAGCAGCAGCATTTCTTCGATCGCGTCAATCGGAAACGCCATCAGCATTCCGTGACTTTCGGCAATTAGCACCCGCGCCACCGACAGAGTGAAGGGGACAGACAGGGTAAAAGTGGTGCCCAAACCGGGCTGGGTATCTACCTTAATTTCGCCTTGAATTTGGCGGAGGCGATCGCGCACCACATCCATGCCGACACCGCGACCGGACAGAGCCGTCACTTGATCACTGGTGCTGAATCCAGGTTCAAAGATGAGCGACAGCAATTCTTCATCCGTAGCCGCAGTTAGCAGCACCTCGTCTAATCCCATTTGCCGCGCTTTGGCTCGCACCTTGTCCAAAGGAATGCCGCCGCCATCGTCGCGCAGGGTAATGATCGTACGGTTGTTGCGGTGCAGCGCCCGAATTTCGATCAAACCCTGCTCTGGCTTGCCGCGATCGCTACGGGTTTGAGCATCCTCAATTCCATGATCAAAGGCGTTGCGCAATAGGTGCATCAGCGGATCGCTGAGGGCTTCCAGAATATTGCGATCGACCAGGGTGTTGGCTCCATGGATCTGAATCTGGACAGGCTTGCCATGCTGAAGCGACAGTTCGCGGATGGCTCTGGGGAAGCGATCGGTAATGTCGGTGAGAGGGCGCATCCGCACTTGGGTGAGCTTGGCACGGAGCTGGCGTGAGGTTTTTCTTAGCTCCCGTGAGGTTTGTTCCGTGTCCTCCAGACTGATTTCAATATCGCTGCTGACTTCCTGGATCTGAACGATCGTTTCCATCACCTCTTGAGACATCAGGTGATGTTCGTTGTACCGATCCATTTCTAGAGTATCGAATTTACCCAGATTGGCGCTGTAGGCTTCATCCAGGCGAGATTCATCTGATCCGATAAGTAGGCGCGCTTGTGGAGTTGCACCAAAACCTAGGACAGGCAGCCCAAAGCTTGATTGCATGGAAACGCGATCGTAGGAGTTTCGCAACTGTGCATTAGAGCGGTCTAAAGTTTGGACTCGTTGGGTGAGCATTTGCACTAAATTGCGTAGGCGCTTCAGGTGCAAATCGAGTCCATTACGTTCGATCGTCAGTTCTCCAAATAGGTCACTTAATTGGTCGAGCTGCTTGCTCGGAACCCGTACTGAATTCTCAGGTGAGTCTTTAAGAGTGTTGGGATCTAACGTGATTTCTGGAACCTGGAATTCGGTGTTTTGTCTGGCTGCTTTTCTATGAGTGGAGCGAACCGATCGCACGGTAATAGTTTCAGCCGACTCTGGTTCCGCCAGCGCATCGATCGAAATGGAGAACGGTTCTTCTAGTGGTATAGATTGAGTTTCAGAAGTCGCCGTCTCAGAAGTCGCCGCCTCAGAAGCCGCCGTCTCAGAAGTCGCCGAATCTGAAGTCACCGAGTCTGCCGCGCTTGCCCAATCTTCTACATCTGTCCAGTTCTCTGCACTCGTCCAATCCTCTGCACCTGTTAGACCTTCAAACAAATCAAAATCAGACCAAGACGCAGCAATTTCACCATTTGTCTCAGTCTGTTCAAATATTGTGTCTGGTGCAGTGTCTGGTGCAGCATCAAAATTAGTATCTGGCGCAATATCCAGCAATCGGGGCAGAGCTTCCAGATTTCCCGTCAGAACCAGCGCTTGCGATCGCCGCCACATCTGCAAGGCTAGAGCCGCAACTTCCTCAAGGCGATCGGCGGATGCAGCCGTAATCTGCTGTGATACTGAGCCGCACAGCTCTGTGAAGGCGGGCAACTGCAACATTTCCCCTAAGCCGCCTAGCTCCTGTGCCAGAATGTCTACCTCTTCTCGCAAACAGGGAGAATGCTCTGCCATTACCGATTCTAGCCGCTCCAAACAGCCTTCTACCTCGGTCTGAAACAGCATCGGAATGACATCCTGACCCTCTTCAGGCGACAGCATGGAGTTGGCATCTTCCGCTTCCGGATCACCCAACCTGTCGTGAAGCTGCTCAAAGATCGGGTTGGCATATTGATCGAGCCACTGGGGATTCACGCCTTGATAATCAGGTGACTGAGTGGTAGACGAGAGCGTAGAAAGCGTGGCGCGATCGCACTCAATCACCTGCCGTAAACAGTCCACACCCGTTAGCAACAGTCCTTCCAGATCTCCATCTATCTCGATTGTATGGCGCTGAATTTTTAACACCTTAAAGGAGTCTTCTAGACGGTGCGCCATAGCGCTCAAGGTCTGAAACCCCATCATGCCTGCCCCGCCTTTAATGGAGTGAGCTGCCCGTAGCGCTGCGTTGATGCGATCGATATCCACACCGCTGCTTGCTAAACCCAACAGCGCGGTTTCCAGTGCCCCAAGATACTCTTGAGCTTCGTCGAGAAACTGAAGCTGAATTTCGAGTTCCTTATTCTGTGTCATAAGTGCGGCTCGGTAGATTGGGAGATTCAGGAATGGGGAATAAAGCGATCATGGGGATAAATATCAGATATTAAATATCCGTTCCAACTTCAAACTCGCCTACAGAATCCTGTAGCTCTTGTGAGACTTCAACCGTTTGTCGAAGGGCGATCGAGACTTGGCGAGAAGACTGGGAAGTTTGCTCAGAAATTTTGGCAATTTGCTTCATCAGATCAGTGACAACCCCAGATGTTTCCACCTGCGATACGGTGGCTTCAGAAATCGACTGCACCAGCACATCAATTTGGCGAGACACATCCATAATTTGATTGAGGCTGAGCTTAGCATCCTCTACCAAGTGCGTCCCTTCTACGACCTGAGCCGTGCTTTGCTCCATCGCTTCTACCACCTGACTGGTTTCCCGCTGAATCGTGTCCACCAGCTTCTCAATTTCCTGAGTTGCAGCCGCCGATCGCGCCGCCAGTTCGCCCACTTCTTCGGCAACTACTGCAAAACCTTGTCCTTCTTCACCTGCGCGAGCCGCCTCAATGCCCGCGTTAATCGCCAGCAGGTTCGTTTGCATGGCAATCTGGTTAATCAACGACACCACTCTAGAGATTTGCTGCGACGATTCACCCAAGCGCTTCACTTTTTTAGCCGTTTCGCCCACCGTTTCCCGCAGCCCCAGGATATTGCGTACGGTTAGATCCATTGCCGCGCCGCCCTTCTCGGCAGTGGTTGAAGCCGTGCGTGCCACATCCGCCGCCTGACGGGCGCTAACGGCAACCGCCTCCATCGATCGCGTCATTTGCTCCACAGAATCCAGCGTTCGGTTTGTTTCTTCCACCTGCTTCAGG
This sequence comes from Drouetiella sp., assembly GCF_059504425.1. NCBI lineage: Bacteria > Bacillati > Cyanobacteriota > Cyanophyceae > Oculatellales > Oculatellaceae > Drouetiella > Drouetiella sp. Next base: position 73,574 of record NZ_JCACIN010000015.1, on the reverse strand, counting down.
GCTTCATCGGTCAGTCGTTGAATTGCGCTCTCGTTTTCGCCCAGCGACAGGTTCACCTTCACTGCCGACTCTTTAACCTTCGTGACAATTTGCCGCAGGCTTTCCACGATCGAGTTAAAGAAATCGGCAACCGTACCAATTTCTCCTGCCGTCACATCTGCTCGGACGGTTAGATCGCCGCGAGTCGCCCCTTCCACATCGCTCAGCAGGTTAATCAGCTGCATTTGTAAAGACTCTCGCTGAACACGCTGTTCTTCCGACAGGGCTTCTGCCTCTAATTGAGCCTGTTCGCGCTGTGCAAATAGGCTTGCCTGCTCCAGGGCAAATCCGAGCTGCACGGCCACCTGCCGCAGCAAGGAAATTTCTGCTTCTTTCCACTTGCGCGGTGCCGAACATTGATGGGCGATCAATAAACCCACCAGCTCGTTCTTCACCAGAATGGGGGTAACAATATTTGCCTTGACCTTGAAGGGTTCAAGCTGACCAATATGACAGGGCGTTAAGCCAGATTCGTAGATGTTTTCGGTGGCTTTAACGCGACCCAGGCGATATTGCTCCACGTATTTTTCGGCAAAGCAGGGATCGCCAATTTTTGCGCCTAGGGCCGGGGGATAAAGACGATCGACAGATTCAGAAACAAATGTGCCTTCCCATTGCGGATTGAACCAATAGACGGCAACGCGATCGGCACCGAGAGAATCTCGTAAATCTTGCGTCACCGTATCAAAGATTTGCTGCTGGTCTAGAGACTGCCGCATCCGCGAGACGATATAGTTGGCTTGCTGCTCTTGTCGGGCGATCGTCTGCTGCTGCTGAAGTAGGGTTGCCTGAGTTAGGGCATAGCCCACCTGAGTAGATAACTGCTGCATCAAGTCGAGTTCTTCTGGCTCCCAAACCCGTGGGCCAGAACACTGATGAACGCAGAGCAAACCCACCAAATCATCGCCAGTAATAATCGGTGCAACCATATTGGCTTTCACCTCTAGCCGCTCCAAAATTTCGCAGTGGCAGCGGGAAATGTTAGATTCATCTAAATTTTCCATCGTCGAAATTCTGCCGCTCTTGAAGCGTTCAATCGATCCAGGCACCAGCGGATCATAGATCGTCTGTCCCAATGCCTTGATCCAGCCCTCATCTACTGACTCAGCGGTGATCTCTCCCCCCTTGAAGTCAGGCGTGAATCTGTAGATCAGCACACGATCGACCTTCAATATCGATCGCACCCCTTCCACTGAAGTCCTCAAAATCTCTTCTGCATTCATGCTCTGACGAATTCGCAGAGTGACTTCAGTGAGAAGCTGCGCCCGGTTAGCTAGAAGTTCTTGACGACGATACTGTTCTTTCAGCACTGCCTCGGAAGTGACGACGTTATCTGCCATTTCATTGAAAGCGATCGCCAATTGACCCACTTCATCGTTGGCAAAAACCTCGGCTCTCACCTGGCGATCGCCCTTGGTAAACTTGCGAGTGACTCTTCCTAGCATTTCAATCGGAGTCGCGACCGAACGCCCTAACACAATAGATAGACCAATATCGGCAGCAATGGCAATTGCGGCGAGCGCCAGCTGAAGTAGTAAACTCTGCTGTAAGGCGGCGTTGAGGGACGCTTCAGAAGATCCTCGCACCAACAGGGCTACCGGCTGTCCTTTGAAATTATTGAGCGCCTGAGCCGCTACGGTGTAGGTTTGATTGCCTAGGGTAATGCGATCGGTGACAGCCTGACCCTTAGCTTCTGCAGCTCGTTTCAGCAGATCTGAATCAGCGGGCAGCGCCACGCCTGCTTTTGCCTGCTGAAGGTCGGCAACCCCTCCGCGATCGGCTTCTGCCAAGTCTAAGGAAGTGGATAGCACAAATTCCCCGTTGGGCTGGCGTTGATAAACCGCGCTGTAGCCGTTGTTAAAGGCTTCGAGCGTTCCTTCAACAATCGGCTTTTTGTCGTTGACAATATCACCTGATACCAGGGTTCCTATTACCGTTCCCGTTTCCGTATCTTTTACCGGAGTCACAGTGTATCGAATCAAAGCATCCTGACCGCTAAAGCCCTCTGGCAAAGGCGGTGATTCTTTCTTTAGCTCTGACCAATTGACAATGGAGTTGGCTTTAACCTGGCGTGGATTGCTTAAGACCGTTCCCACCAACCCATCTGGGTCAAATCTATCCCCAATTCGTTCAGCATTGGCACTAGAAATGATTCGCAGATCTGGCCCCACCAGCGTGGCATATTCAATGTTACGCGCGGTAACTTCGTTTGCCAAAATGGCTTTCACTCTAGCGCGTAGGTCTGGAGAAACCGATCGCCCTGCTGCATAGTCTTTTGCTGCCTGTACAATGGCAGTGTTGTCAGACTGCCCTCGAAAGCCGAAGCCCATCTGATTCACCTTAATGTCGTAGGTGACTTTAGTGACGGCAACTTCAGCCTTTGCCTGGTTGACCAGCTGTTCTTGTCCTCCTCTGACAATGAGCCAGGAACCTGCTCCTACTAACCCAACAGCTGAAAGCGCTTCTGAGGCAAACAGCGCCAAAAGCTGCTTTTGACGCACTGGCATGGAATGAAACCAGTTCAAGGGCGAGTCCTTGGACTTGACGGTTGAGATAGGAGAAGTTGGCATACTTTGCTGGGAAAGCGGTCTGCGGCTAGAATCTGTAAATGATTCTGAAGGGCTATTCTCTTCAAAGCGATCGGATTTGGTAGAAACTGGGCGGGGTTGGGTCGTCATGGCGAAAATGCCTCGCAGCGCAAATGATTCGGGTGGAAGGAAGGCAGGCTAAACAGGCTGGGTTAAATCAGTAGTCTGGGTAAGCTAGGGGCTACGGAGAATTGAAGAGTGGGCGATCGCTTCGCCATCCAGTACCAAAAGAATCTCTTGTTTCTCAGACTGCCGCTGAAGCACACAGCCGCGCAGATAGGGCACGAGAGATGCGGTCACTTGCCCGATAGGAGATTGAATCGCACTGGGTTCTAGACGGGTGATGCCTTCAACCTGATGGACGGCTAATCCCAAAGGCACAGCACCCACCTGAATTAGAATCAGCGTGTATTGCTGAGTGCTGCTGGCATCTAGCATCGAAAGCCCCAAAAGCTGCGCCAAGTCTACGACCCAAATTACGCGGCTGCGACGGTTCATCAAACCCATCATGGAAGCGGGCATATTGGGCATGGGGGTCAGCCGACGAGACGGCAAAATGATCGCTTCCTGCACATGACGCATTGAAAAAACGGCAGGAATTTGCCGATTCAGATGAAATTTCAAATACGACTCTCCTGGGGCTTTTGGCGATCGCATCCCTGGCAGAGAAAGTGCAGATGGATTCATAGACATGGTTTTAGGTTTATCCTTCTACGGATTTCACAACGCGCACCAGCTGCTCGCGTGTAAAAGGTTTTGTAATATATGCATCTGCTCCCTGCTTCATTCCCCAGAGGCGATCGATTTCTTGATTTTTTGAAGTACAAATAATGATTGGAACTTTTTTAATGATGGGATGTTTTTTAAGGCTACGACATAGCTCAAATCCACTCATTCCAGGCATGACTACGTCGGTAATGATGACATCTGGCTGCTGTTCAATGGCTTTGCTCAAGGCTTCTCTAGCGCTGATTGCGTTAATCACAAAGTAGCCGCTTTCTCTGAGGTAGTAGCTCATCAACTCCATTTCAGAAGGCGTGTCTTCTACCACCAAAATCGTTCCCATGAGCGTTGTACTCATCCTTACTTTCCTTTAGATCAACTACTTATTTCGCCGACGAATATTGATATCCGGAAGATTCTCACTTAAGAGATTTCTGATCTTCAGATAGGCGTGTTTTATGAAAAATCAGCAACTTTTTTGTTGGCTTAGGTTAAATGCCTAAGTCAAATACCTAAGTTAAATGCCTAAGTTAAATGCCTAAGTTAAATGCTTGAACACAACTTTAATCAAGTCAGGCTGTGTGAAGGGTTTAGTTAAATAGCCTGAAGCACCAACCAGCTTGGCTTTGGCGCGATCGATAAATCCGGTATTACCCGTTACCATAACGATCGGCGTGTGCCTAAAGTTGGGATGTTTGCGCAGCAGCGAACACAGTTCATAGCCATCTAAGTTAGGCATCGTGACATCTAACAAAATGAGATCAGGTTTACTCCGAATGACCTGCATCAGCGCTTTGATTGGGTCGCTAATGGCAATGACCGCAAAGCATTTGTCATCCAGGAAAGACTTGATGGCTTGCAGTACGGTAGGGCTGTCATCAATACAGGCGATCGTATAGGTCGATTTGGCAGCCGTAGGAGCGGGCGGCTCAAGTTTGGGTGAACTGTTGCTGATAGAAGATTGAGTGCTTTTGTAGGCAGAGGTAGGAGGCTGAGATTTTTGCTCAATTCTCTGCTCGGCTCTCTGCTCAACTTTTTGCTCAGTAGATGGATGTACTCCGTTTTGGCTTAAGATTCGCGGCTGCTCACCTGCCACAGACGCTTGCCCAGAGAGATGTCTCCGCCGCAAATGGTTCTGGCAATATTCCACCAATGGACGTGCATCAAGCTGGCATAACCGAGGCAATCCAATCAATAGATCCTGTTCAATCACCTCATAGCTGCCCATTTGAGCCAGAAGAAAAGACTCTAGAACTTCCTTGGCGAGGTCTTCAATCAGCCTTGCAGCCTGTGCTGAAGTAAGATGCTGCTGTTCTACTAGCCAGCAAATAGCCTCATAGTCTCGACCATGAGGTAAGCGGCTGGGTGAATTCTCGAACAATAGCCGTAGCTGAACACGAACTGCGCTAATCAGGCTAGGAACCTGAGTACTAAGGCGACGGAGCTGGCGATCGAGCCGTCCAAATGAATCCACCGTGTTGGAAACATAGATCAGCTTGCCATGCTCTAGATAAAGTGACCAAGTCACGGTTCCACTGGAAACTTGTAGGCATCCGCTAGTTTGACGGCTAGTGAGTTGGGCAAGTAGGCTTAGCGGATGCAGTTTCTGGGAGGGTCTATACGCGCCCATGGAGATGGTATTCATTGGATGCTCCGGCTCAGTTTAGGGGGATAGGCAATCAGAGTAGGGCTTAGCGCGGAAATTATTGACATGAAAGCTTGAAAACCAGAGTCTAAAAACTGATCAACCTGTCATGCACTCATGCTTCGGCAGAAGGCAAGCTTGCTTTAGAAGCTGACCGTTACCAGATTCTATGGGTGAGTTTCCGATCTATTAGATATTAGGAAAATGAAGATGCGATCGCGTTCAAATTGCATATAGAGATTACTTAAACAGGCTCCAAACAGCTTATATCGCTCACCATTCACTAATTTAAAAAGATTGAAAGGTAGATAAAATCTCTAGAAAATCTGAGCTAAGACTTACGCCGAAGTTCAATTTTCTAATTTAGCTCAATGCTTATTAAGCTTATCAATTTTTGCGATCGGTAATCTCGAAAATCAATAAAGATGTTCCTTAAAAGCGTAAAGAAGCTATGAGCAAAAGTGCATTTTTTACCACAAGATTATGTTAAGTATTTGGTGAAAGAGAAATTGTAGAAATGTGATTCACAATACTCTAAAACAGCATTTTTCTATGGCTTTAAGAGAATCTATTGTCGTGGTGCATTACAAAATGAACTCGTTTTGACATTGAGTTGCTTTAATGATCTAACAAGTGCTTTTTCCAATCTTCAAACTTAGATTGCCTGATCCGGAGTTTTACCTAGATTTTCTCATTTTCAAATCAATGGTCTTGTATCATTTCATTGATCAAGGCTCTTTTGACCCTTTTCACAAGCTATCAGTTGATTATCCGCGACCTAAAATTTGGCTTGTATCCTCAGCACTGCCGCTATTCGCTCGACTGCCTAGTGGGCTATGAGTCTTAAAATTTGTATTTCCTTTACACAAAATCCTAGAATTCCCCATAGTTTTTTAAGAGACTCCTAGAATATGCGTATAGAATTGAGCCACATCGCGCTTCTCTAAAGTCCTTTAGGGAAAAAGCGATCGCCGAAAAATGTATCGTCGCACTACTATTTGCGCTTGGCAGATTTCTAGACATCTCATTCTACAAAACCTGTGGAAAGAGCCTCAGGTGTCAACAGAAATTAATCAGGGTTAGATAACGTAAAGCTAAAAAGATAGAGTGTATCTAGCTTTATTCAAGATAGATCTATCGTATTGCCTAGCAAAAAAGTTTCAAAGCAATAGCAGTTTCTTTTTTAATTCTGTAGTTGTTTTTACATCTATTTGGGTGTGATTTCAGTGTATCTACGAGCAGATGCATCCGTAATTAAAAGGCATCGAAATCTGTCAGATTGGCATTCTATCCTGAGCGCATCTACCTAAATTTGTAATACGAGCCAAGAGCGTTAGATAACTATTAGGTCTTGAGGATCAGCTTTTGACTACTGGTTAATTGACAGCGATCGAGATTTGTTTTTCCTGAACTGCTGTTAAACATCAAAACGCAGTGCTGACGTTCAGTTCTGAATTAGACTCCTGCAATCGCTTGCAGTTCATCAGGTGCATCTCGAATTAGAAATTTTCAGAACATCGGGTAAGTAAAGATGCATCGACAAGCTGGCGCTAAAAGCCGCATTTTTCACTCAAATCAACATACTCAGCTAAGTTCTCTGATTTTGGCTGGGATTCTCTCCACTGTTCTGGCGATCGGAATAGACTGCGGATTAAAAGTACAAGCTGCTCAGGCAGAAGTCCTAGAAAATGGCGATCGCCCTGTTCCTACTCCGTCATCAAACCAGTCTCTTGATCAATCTGATAATCCGTCTCTTGAATCGACAAAGGTAGATATCCAGCTAGGTATTCAGCCAAGTATCCAACCAAGTATCCAACAGGGCATTCAGCCGTTGCTAGATGTCGCAGAGCTATCTCACCTGACCCGTTCACAAACCCTGAAAGCCTCCACGGTCAAGCTACCGCCTATCCATTTAACAGCGCCTATTGATTCGACCGCAGCGGTTGCAGGAGCCGCTGCGGAACCGTCTGCGTCAAACATGGTCCTAGAGTTTTCATCGGCGATCGCTCTAAATTCCACAGCGCCTGTATCCTCTACGCCTGCTCAAGCTTCAACAGAGCATGACCCAGATATCCAATATCTTGCAGATACACGGGATGCCAACGCCACAGAAGAAACTCAAGGCAATCTGCTGGGTACGCCGCTAGTACATATTCAGTCTGCCTACATCTTGCAGGATGGTCAGTCATCTGGGCGATTAAGGGCTTCAGGAGTTTATGCGGTAACGCCCAATTTGCTGTTTGGAACCACAATCGATCTGGTGACAGGAGACGGTTTTAGTGACTCTTCCGATGACGTGAATCTAGATCTAAATGAGCTTTATTTCACGCTGTCCCCTGCGCGATTGAGCAATCTGCGCTTTACCGCAGGCATGATCGATTTGACCTCCTATTTCGATCGCAACAGCTTTGCCAAAGATTCGGTCACGCACTTTTTCAATCCCGTCTTTCAGACCAATCCGGCGCTAGCCGCCACCGGGATTGGCTCTCGTCCGGGGGCGCTGCTGAATTGGGATGTGACGGATGCGCTTAACCTGAAAGCCGCCGCCTTTTCGTCTAGCCGTGACTTGGGAGACTTTGCGATCGATGGATTTGCTGGAGAGATTGGTCTGAGGCTGGGTAACGTTGTCGTGCGCGGCACCTACGCTAACGATCGCGATGCTGGACAGCGAGACGGGTTTCAGGAAATCTTTCAGTTTTCGAGAGGCAATAGCCAGTTTGGGTTACGGTCAGGCGATCGGGAAGAGGCTTTTGGCATCAATGCTGAGGTGTTTATCCCAGAGCTGAATCTGGGGCTGTTTGGACGCTATGGACATTACGAAAACCAGGAACTCGATCGCGGTGGCGACACCTACAGCTTTGGCGTAAACCTGCTCGATCTGTTTCTGCCAGACGATCGCCTGGGGCTGGGCTACGGGCGGGAACTCTCTAACGACGCTCTGCGGCAGGATCGCGGCGACAAAATTCCGGATGTGCTGGAAGTGTTTTACGACTTTCGAGTATCGCCCAATTTTCGGGCGGGTGCAACCTTTCAGCAGCGCGATGGGTTTTCAGACACCGTGCTGGGTATTCGGCTAAGAGCGGATTTTGACATTAGGTAAGGGCGCAGGGTCAAGGCGCAGGGTCAAGGCGCAGGGTCAAGGCGCAGGAATAAACAAGCGAGCAGAGGTAATTGGGGAGCTATGAATCAGAATTGGAGACGGTTGACGGGTTCTGCGACGGGTTTAGCGATTGTAAAACTGGTGATTATGGGACTAGCGATCGTCGGTAGCGCCACGCCAGCCCCAGCCCAGGTTTCTGAGGGTTACACGCTGCTGAATCGAGGCTGGGTGAATGACGCAATCGCTGCTTTTCGGCAGACCTTGCAAAGTCAACCACAGTCGCTGGAGGCAAAGCTGGGGCTGGCGATCGCCTACCAGCGTGCCGGACAGGACGCAAATGCATGGCAAGCCTACCAGCAGGTGTTAGCCCAAGATCCGCGCAATCGGCAGGCGCTCACCGCAGTTGGGCAGTTGGGTGGCTACCGTCCAGAATGGCAGCCGCGCGGCATTACGGCACTGACGACGCTCCTAGACATCACGCCCGGTGACACTGCTGCCAGAACACAACGGGCACTGCTCTACGGCTATCAGGGCGAATTTTCTGAGGCGATCGCCGATTACCAAATCCTGCTCACGCGCCCTACCCCTGAAGTCGTTTTAGGCGCGGCACAAATCTATGCCTACAGCGGCGATTATCTAGAAAGCCTGACTTTATTCGATCGCTATCTCGCCACCGGAAAAGCGATTCCTAATTCTGCTGTGACTGCTTACGCACTGTCTCTGCAAGAAACGGGTAGCCCCGATCGCGCCATTCAGGTTTTGCAGCCCCGCTTGCAGACTTCGCCAGACGACGTTCAAATCCGCGCCACGCTTGCCTCTGCCTATGCCGGAAATTATCAAATTGAACAGGCGCTAACGCTACTCGATCCGCTACGCGATCGCCCAGAGACTTTACTGCCGCTAGCCCGTGCCCTAAGCAGCATAGGTCGGCAGGCGCAGGATGCAGATCTTTATAAAGGTGCGATCGATCTCTATCGCCAGGTGTTACAGCAGACTCCCAATCCTTCGACCAGTCTGATTACTGAAATTGCAGATGTATTCAGCGATGATCCTTCTGCCCAGCCGGAGGCGCTGCCCCTCTACGAAAAAGTCACAGCACAGCAGCCGCAAAACCAGAGCGCTTGGGTGAAGCAGTGGGTGCTTCAGCAGCAGCTTGGACAAATCTCTAAACCTGAGCTTCAGCAACAGTTGCAGCAGGTGCTAGGCACATTGCCGACTCGCTCTGGCGATCGCCGTTCTCTGGCTCTAGCGTTACTGCGCCTTGACCCGCCTCAGCCTGAATTTTTGCCGCTGTTTCAATCGGCTTTGCAGGAAGGATCTGCGGTGCCGTTCTTCAACTTTCGGATTGCTCAAATAGCGCTTCAGCAGGGCGATCGGGAGGCGGCAAGCAAAGCTCTGACCCTTTATGGCGCAACCCCAATCGGCACAAAAGATCCGGCAACAGACTTCTTGTTTGCCGAAATTGAGCGTCAGCAGGGCAACCTGGATGCTAGCGCCCAGCGCTACCAGAAGCTAGTCGATCGGAATTTGGGAGATCCGGTGACGCGGGATGCTCTACGCGGACTTGCCGGGATTCAGCTGGCGCAGGGCAAACCTGAAGCGGCTCTCAGCATTTACGACAGGCTAGTCACTGAAAATCCGCAAGATTTACCGAGTCAGCTCGGTCAGGCGGGGGTTGCCTATCAGCTGCAAAAAACTTCTAAGGCTGAGGCTGAAGCTGTTCTGGAAGGATTGAACGATCGCGCTGAACCGCCCTCAGAACTCTTTCTATTGGTAGGAGCACTACCCGCCGACCCACAGCGAGAGAAACTCTATGAGCGTCTGCTGGCGATCGATCCTAATAATATCGGCGTTAATCTGCGCTGGGTGCAGCTTTGGGCGTCTCGCGATCCGGCAAAAGCCCAGGCACATGTTACACAGCTTCTAGTAACCAACCCCGATCGAATGGGTGCCACCTTTATCCAGGGCGATCTGGCGCAAAGGCTGGGCAATTTGCCGTTGGCAAGCCAAGCTTACGAAGACATTTTGACCATGCAGCCTGACAATCCTGATGCGCTGTCGGCGTTAGGCGGCGTGCGCTTTCAGCAAAAACGCTTTGCTGAAGCCGAGCGGCTTTACACCCAGGTGCTATCCCTCCGTGCCGACACCGATGTCCAGCGTATCTTGGCAGAACTCAAGCTCGCCCAAGATCAGCCGATCGCTGCCCTAGCAAGATTTCAGGCGCTCCAAAAAACCGACTCCAGATGGAGCGATCGCGCTGAACAAATTCGCGTCAATCTACTGAGACGGCGAGGCTTTCAGCCCTATTGGGAGCGCTATTAGCCTATCCCACGTTCTACTCCCTACTCCCTCAGCCCTCGCGTGCATTTCATCACCCCATGAAAAATCCTTTCCATTCGCTATTCCAATCTGCATCTCCTAAGGTGAAATCTAAGCGCACCTACAGTAATAAATGGCGATCGTTCCTGTTCTTAATTTTCTTGAGTTGCAGTATTAGTCTTGGCGGCGTAATGTCCGTTGTCCGGGCGCAGACTGATCCTCCGGCGGCGATCGAAACTTTTCCTAAAAATTCTGTAGAGCCATCCTCACCCAATCTATCCTCGCCCAATCTACCCTCACCTAATCTATCAAGGCCCAATCTATCGAACAGCTCGTTCGCGTTGCCGAGTCCACTCCCTGCAACACCCACTGTGGCGGTACCTGCCAACGGCAAATATGTGCTGGAACTCAATCGGAGTCCGCTAGTCGGCAACCGACTCCGGCTAGAAAGCATCTATGACGAGGCGCGATTGCGGTTTACCCGTCCGCGTAACTGGAAGCCTCAGACGGTAAAGATGTCTTTGCGCTATCGCCATTCGCCTGCGCTCTATGCCAGCCGATCAAATCTGACGGTATTGATCAACGGCACGAGCATTGGTAGTGTTCCGTTAAACCAACCTGAGACAAAAATCGGCACGGCAGTGTTTGATGTCTCGCCCGATCTGATTCAGGACTACAACGAAATCACGATCGCCGCCCTGCAAAACAACTCCCCCACCTGTACGCAAGATCCCTACGATCCGTCGCTTTGGACTGAGGTATTGCCAGACTCCAAACTGGTGTTTGACTTCCAGCCGCAGCCGATCGCCATGGATTTCAGCCGCTATCCCTATCCTATTTTTGACACACTCAGCCTGGAAGCCAATCAGGTAGACTATCTCCAGCCGCAGACGATCGATGAAACCTGGCTGACCACCGCCTCGCGTTTTCAGGCGGCGCTAGGTCGAGTGGCGGTCTACCGGGATATGGAAACCCGCCTGATTAGCGATATCGATCAGGTGAAGCCTAGCCAACCGCTGATTATTATCGGCACGCCGGAGAGCCAGCCCGCCCTGAAATCCCTGAAGCTGCCGCTGTCGCTCAAGGACAAGCAAATTTTGGATGGCAAGCAGCAGCCGTTTCCTAAGAATGTGGGGTTGCTGATGCTAACCACGGCAGATGAGAATCGCACGCCTGTCCTGGTGGCGACGGGCAACGGAGCAGATGGCGTCGCAAAGGCAGTGCAGTTTTTGGTGCAAACGCCCGATCGCCAGATTGGGACTGGAAATGTAATTGTTGTCAGCGAAGTTGCACCTGTGCCATCGCCGCCGCTCCGTCAGTGGTCGGGATATTTGCCTGTAGAAAATCGCTTCCAGCTCAGGGATTTGCAGACCTACGATCGTCAGCCCTATAAAGATGTTTCGGTGCGCGGCTCCCATGCGCCTGCCTTGGAGGTTGATTTTCGTGCGCTGCCAGATGATCTGTTTGTGCCAGGTAGCTCTATGACCCTCAACTACAGCTATGGCGCTCAGGTTAACCCGCTAACTTCCCTAGTAGAAGTGCAGATTGACGGTGTGCCTTTGGCAGGCAGTCGGCTGTCTTCTGCGGATGGGGCAATGCGGCAGTCGATGAAAATTGAAATCACGCCCGATCGCATCAAGCCTAATTCCAAGATGCAGATCAATTTCCGCCTCGACCCGCGTGAACGCCGATCCTGTAGCCGCGTCACCGATCAGCAGCTCTGGGGTACGATTCATGCGGATACTAGCTTTGATCTCAAGCGGGAACACCTGTCGCGAATGCCAGACTTGAAGCTGATGCAGTCAGCTTTTCCGTTTGCGGCACCCCAAGATTTATCCAGCACGGCGATCGTCCTTCCCCAAAAACCCAGCCCTCAAGATGTGGCGCTCATGTTAGAAGTCAGCGCTCGACTGGGGCGACTCAGCCGATCGGATGCTTTGCAGCTTGAGGCATTTCGAGCAGACAAATTGACTCCAGAAAAACGTAAAACGAGCCACCTGATCGGCATTGGTACTCAAGCAGAGTTTCCCTTCCCCGAAGCTTTTGAAGCCGATGGATTCGCGCTGAAAAATCTGCTGTCTCGACAGCGCGGACAAAGCGCCGTACAAACCTTGCCCGATCGCGAAGGCGTGCTGAAGGAAATTGTTTCGCCCTGGAATAGCGATCGCGTGCTGCTGGCATTAACAGGTCAAACCGATACAGGGCTGGATCAGGTGAGCCACTTGATTAGTCAAGATCCGCTGTTTTATCAGCTTGAGGGCGACACGGTGCTCATTAGCGCCAATCAACCCAATCTCTCTGAACCATCGCCTGATGCTAAGCAGGACTTTAATCTAGAGTTTCTGCATCAGTCTCCGCGGCGAGAGGTTTCTACCACAAGCCAATTTGAGCGACTGCTAATTATGCTGCGCAACAACTGGTTTGTTCTGGCTCCTGGTCTGATTGCAGCTGCCCTAATGCTGTACGGAGTTGCCCAGCTTTATTTGAAAAAATTCACGGGGCAAGAGCAGAAAGATGGCTAGTTCCTCAACGACTTCACGCGCCCGCCCTCGAATGCCGCGATCGTTCAAGCAGCGTTTTAGCGATGTGCTGACCCGCCTGTTGGTCGATCGCCTGCCCCATGCCTTTGATCAAATGCTGAAATGGCTGAGCAAAGGGCAGGTTGCCGTTCTGCTCATTTCGCTGATTTTGTTTTTCTTGCCGTTGGTGACGCTGCGTCCCAATATCTGGCAACAGGGAATTGTCGCGGCGATCGTCATTCTCCTCGGTCGATTATTTCTCCATCTCGAAGAGCGACAGCCGGAAGGTCGTGGGAGCGAACTGCTGCATCTGCTGCTGATGGCGCTCAGCATCATGATGACGCTGCGCTATTTGTTCTATCGCGCCAGCTACACGCTAAATTTTGACGAATGGATTGACACAGTATTCTCGATGCTGCTGTTTATGGCGGAGATGTATGGGGTTATGACCCTAATTCTCGCCTATTTCCAAACGTTGAAGATGCGCAATCGCAAATCCATCACCCTGGAGGAAATTCCGGTAGCCCAGTGGTCTACGGTCGATATCTATATTCCAACTTACAACGAAGAAGTTGAGATTGTTCGTAAGACTTTGTTGGGGGCATTGGCGATCGACTATCCAGAGGACAAAAAGCAGATCTATGTCTTGGATGATGGGCGGGCAGAAAAATACCGCGATCGCCGTATTCAGCTTGAGCAGATGTGCGAGGAGCTGGGCTGCACGATGCTGACCCGCGACAATAATGACCATGCCAAGGCAGGCAACATCAACACGGCGTTGCAGAAAACCAATGGCGATCTGGTGCTGATCCTAGACTGCGATCATATTCCGGTACGCGGATTTTTGAAGGAAACTGTAGGTTTTTTCCTCAAGGACAAAGTTTCTCTCGTTCAGACTCCCCACTGGTTCTATAATCCCGATCCGTTTGAGCGAAATTTATTTACTCAAGGTCGGGTTCCGGTCGGCAATGAGCTGTTTTATAAAGTGCTGCAACGCGGTAACGATGCCTGGAATTCCGCTTTTTTCTGCGGGTCGGCAGCCGTAGTCAGGCGATCGCATCTCATTGCCATAGGCGGTATCGCAACTGAAACTGTTACTGAGGACTGCCACACTTCCTTAAAGCTCCATTCTAAGGGCTATGAAACGGTTTACTATGACAAGATCATGGTGGCAGGATTGGCTCCCGAAAAGTTCTCCTCTTATGTGGGTCAGCAGGTGCGCTGGGCGCGCGGCATGGCGCAAATCTTGCGTCTCGAAAATCCTTTGTTTAATCTCAAGCTGAAGCTCAGGCTATCTCAGCGCGTTTGCTACTTTAGCGCTACGTCCCACTTCTTTTTTGGATTCCCGCGCTTGATGTATGCGATCGCTCCCGCCATGTTTCTGCTGTTTGGGATTAATCCAGTCAAGGGGTTGGGCTTAGAAACTCTTGCCTATGCTTTACCCCATATTATCCTATCGATGCAAACGAATCATATCCCCTACAAGCGAGTTCGATTCTCATTTTGGAACGAGATATATGAGTTTGCGATGTCATTTCAAGCAGGAATTGTCACAGTTCTGGCGCTGCTTAATCCCAAGCTTGGCACTTTTAATGTTACCGACAAGGGATTAGTCGTCACTGAGCGCAGTTTTGACTTGGAATCGATGCGATATCTAGTGCTAGTCGGCGCTATTACCGGAGCTTCTCTCATCGCAGTTCCCTTTTGGCTAATTATTAGTCCGCTAGAAACCCAGGCGGTGCTGATCAATGCCCTTTGGTGTTTGTTCAATTTACTGCTAGTTTCTGCGGCTTGTCTGGCTGCTTTTGAACAGCCTCAGCTCCGCCGCGCCCATCGGCTACCCCGCCATCTCAAGGCTATTATTCACAGCGACGATAGCCAGTTGATTGGGGAAACAATCGACATCAGCGAATCAGGCGCGCAAATCTTACTAGACGATTGGCCCAATATTCCAGATGAGGTGCGTGTCGAGCTAGTCGGCGATTTTGGGGCGCGGGCATTGCTTGACGCAAGGGTGGTACGCGCCAATGCAACAGACAAACTGCAAGTCGTGCTTGCCATTGATTTTCTCAACCCCAGCCGGACTCAGCTTGATGATTTAACAGTTGTTTTATTTTCTGATGTCCGGGAATGGTACGCCCAGCACCGCACTGAAACCGACAAGCCTTTTCAATCGCTGCGCTTCATTGCGACCAGTCTGCGACGAGCCTTCCGAGATCTAAAACCTGCTGATGGGATGAAAGTGAGAAAGCAGGTTAGAACAACCGCGAAACTCTTTTGGGAAGAATGGGGAGAGGAGTCTTATACCGTAAAAGTGATTGAGTGGGGAATGCACGATCTGCGGGTAGAGCTGAGCGGTATTCCAGCCTTGCAGCTTGATGAATTGCAATACAGCAAGCCCATACTGGCACTCTTAATTGATCCGGTAATTGAGTCAAGATCTGGCGATGTGCTGCCGTACAGTTCTGACCCGCAGAGTCTCTTAGTTCGAGTGGAGAGCATTGATGTTTTGGGATCAAGTTCAACCCAGCAACCTCAGATCAATGAAATCGAAGACACGTTGCGCGTTTCAGTAGAGCTTAGCTTCCCTTCTTCATTCGATCGCCAGCAGCGCAACAAAATTAAGGAAATTTTGCGATCGCTCAGCTAGGTTTATGCTAATCTGTTAAGCCTTGTCGCCTAGGCTGCACTAAAAATAAATCTAGAGATAGATCTCATATGGACAGATATGTTGCACATATTGTTGCCTGCGTTGCACATATTGCCTGTAATCTACTGCCCGTAATGTAGTCTGCGCGACCTGACAATTTGCCCAAAATCCGCTACATCTATCAGCGGTACTCTCGTAGAGCCTATCCTCATGAAGTTGCCCCAGTGGATGCGTCGTCTAGTGTCTCAGAATCGCCCTGCTTCCCAACGTTTCCATCTATTTACTCAGCGCTTACTTCATGGGCGTACCTGGAGAAAAAACGGTATGAGACTTGGGCTTTTTTCGGCGATCGTCTTGCTTCAAGTCACTTGGGCTAAGATGCCTCTACATTCGACCGAGCTAGGTGCCCCAGCCGAGTTAGGCAGCCCAGCCATAGGCAGCCCAGCCGTAGGCAGCCCAACCGAGGTCAAAACCTGCCTTCCAAACACTCAGTTTACGACGGTGCGATCGTCTGATCAAATGCCGCTTGCCCAGACTTCTAACATGGGTGAGTTGCTGAACAAATTGAGTCCTGCTCTAGCCGCTCAGTTTCCGGTGCCTTTTCCCCAGATCAACGGCATGGCGAGGCTTGCAAGAGTACCCGTGATGATGTATCACGATATTTTGCCGGAGAAAGAAGTCTTTTTTGATGTTACGCCTTCAGAGTTTACGGAGGCTCTAGAGCTGATTCGCGTGAATGGCTTAACGCCGATTAGCTTGGATCAGTTGACGCAACATCTGGGTACTGGAATGCAGCTCCCCGATAAGCCGATTTTGCTCACTTTTGACGATGGCTATGAGGGTCACTATAGCTTTGTCTATCCTTTGCTAAAGCAGTATGGGTATCCGGGTCTATTCGCCATTTATCCGGGGAAAGTAGGGACAGGCAGCGATGTCGGCAGGTCGAGCCTCACCTGGGATCAGATTCGGGAAATGGCAGCCGATCCGCTGGTGACGATCGCCTCCCACAGCGTCACCCACCCAGAGGATATGACCCAGCTGGCAGACGATCGCCTTCGCTATGAGGTGGCTGAGTCTAAGCGCATCTTAGAGACAAATCTGGGCATGACCCTCAAATATTTTGTCTATCCTTCTGGCAAAAATGATGCGCGGGTGCAGCATTGGGTGCAGATGACGGGCTACAAAGCTGCGCTAACGATGAATGATGAGGTGGATAAGTTTGCTGGAGAGTCAGAAAATCTGCTGAGCGTCGATCGCATCGGTCAGTCTAAGCTGGCAGATGTGATTGCGTCTGCCTATGGCGGTGCGCCTCTGCCCCCCTTCGGCAATTCACTGAATTTCAGATCGGCGATTAAGCTCGATCGCCGCACGGTTAACGAGGTGCCGCTGATTATGGTGGCTGGCGGTAGACCGACGACGATTCACGCCAAGAGTCGCTATCAGGTACCAGAAATTATTGCCAATACTCCAGCCGTTGCGGCTGTGGATGGCGGTTTTTTCTCCTTGGAGAGCCTAGATTCCAATGTCATGGTGGGCCCTGTGCTGAGCCAAAGCACCCAGGAGTTTATTCCTAGTATTCGGCAAGAGGTGGGCTTGTTGGTTGGGCGACCGCTGATTTTGATTAGCCCGGATCAAGTGAGCTTTGTGCCATTTGACCCTGCCAAGCACAACACCTTGGAAGGCGTTCAGGCAGAGATGCCCAAGGTGACAGATGCCTTTGTGGGAGCGGCATGGCTGGTGAGGGACGGACAGCCCCAGCCCCCTGAAGCTTTTGGCAGACTCTTTGACTTTGATGCTTCCCGCGATCGCGCTTTCTGGGGCATCAACTATGCAGGTCAGCCTGTGGTGGGCGTGTCAGGAGATTTTGTGGATTCCGTTTCTCTGGGCGAAGCCTTGAGTCGAGCCGGATTGCGCGATGCGGTTATGCTCGATTCGGGAGCCAGCGCTTCGCTTGCTTTTGAGGGCAAGTCGATGATGAGCTACGAGCCGCGTCCTGTTCCCCATGTGGTGGCGCTGTTGCCTCCCGACCCAATGCTTGCCGACTGTGCGATCGTCTCTGAAAAACAGGATCAGTAAGAGACCGTTAGGATGCTTTGAAGAAACCATGAAGGCTCTTGCATTCTCCGTGTAATCCCTGTTTGATTGGATGTATAACTAGCCTTGCATCTACCTTACGTTCTATTCATCAAGATGTAAGGAGATTTTGTAATGTTTGATGTAAAAACTATTGGTGCGGCTGTAGTTGGTGCAGCGGCGATCGGATTGGGCATGGGTAGCTTGCAGTCAGCACAAGCATTTAATGTTTATACCGATCGATCACTTTGGGAGACTGCGCTTGGGGGAGCGGTCGTTACTACCGATACTTTTAGCAATAATATTCCCAACGCCCGCACCATTACCTTTGACAGCGGTGTCGTCAGCACAGGTAATGGCACAGGTTCTTTCCTTAATACAGTAGGTGACACGGATTCCATCAGCATTGCCGGAAGATATAACGGTGATAGTGATGGACAAGGAGATAATAGCTCAATCTTCGACTCCATCACTTGGACGTTTCCTCAAGCGATTGTCGGCTTTGGCGCAGATTGGTTCAGCACAGCTACTGCTGAGGGTGTCACAATTACAGGGAATTTTGACGGCACAGGCAACCAGACCGCCAGCTTTCGCAGCATATTGGGGGCACCAGGGACTGGTTTCTTGGGCATCATCGGCACAAGTTCCTTCTCCACGATCACCTTCAGCACTGAAACACAGGGAATCCCTACCGATGACCTTTTCAGCGCAGACGACCTGGCGTTTGCATCTGCCAATTCCCCTGCTATCCCCACCCCTGCTGTCCTCCCTGGTCTAATCGGCATGGGTCTTGCAGCACTGCGGAAAAAGCGTAAGGGCCAAGCGGCTGAGCAGGCTGCGGCACCTGTAGAAGTATAGCTGTCGCCCGTTTGCTTAGGGCATTTGGTTTCTGAAGAAAGCAGGAAAGAATACGGAGGTTACTCAAGCTGTGTAACCGCTCCAATAGCACCACTGTCCTCTCAATCGACCGTAGTAAGACAGTAGGCTAGGCGAAACCATAATGCATCAACCAAAACAGATAGGTTAGGCGATCGCCTAACCTATCCTAAAAATATGCTTAACTGACGATCGCCATCCCTTTGGGGCGGCTGGGTCGTTTGCGATCGCTTTTCTTTTTTAGTCCGACAGACTGCGCTTCATTGCTGTCAGAGCCAAACTGTCCTTTAACGACTTCTTTCATGGCTAGGATCGAGTTGTGAAATTCCCATTCGGCTAACCGAGCAGCATCGGAGGCGGCACGATAGAGCGCCAGTTTTTCGGTTTCGATCTGCTGTTGTGCCAGCATCTCCTGATAGGCAGTCTGCATGGCATCGGGAGTGGCGTTGGTGCGTCGGGTACTGTATCCCTCGATCGTTTTTAAGCCGTTGAGGGAATCGACATCCTGGTTGATGACGGTCGGGGTAAGGCGACGACTGGTGTTTTGTGTAGGCATAAGACAAACTTAGTGTGCAGTGCGTAAAGTTGCTGATTTAATGTGCCCACTGCAAGCCGGAGAATCACGATGAGAGCGCTGCTGGAAACATCGAGCAATTTTCTTCGCTAAGGCATTGTCGGCATTGATGTAAATCTCTTGGGCATCAGGATGGAGAAGAACTTCATACATCGGAGCGAAGCGTTCTCCAATTGCTGTACTGAGCTTTAAGGGTGGCTTGATTGTGCTTAACTCGCTGTAGCAATCCAGGAATTGCCAAAAGTTCTTGGGTTGCGGTTTCGCTTTCAGCATTTGCCAAGTAGGCTGCAAAATCAGCAAGTACCTGTAATCGCTCAGGCGATAGCTGTTTGAGTAAATCATTCAGATGGTTCTGCAACTCTGCTACAGAGACCAAATCTGTTGACGACCCATCATCCATTGGGGGACTATCTGGAGTATTCATTGCCTGCTTCGCGGTTGCAAGATTTAGTCTCTATTGTATGCCTTCATTCTGTTTGGCTGAATGCCCTTGGGCTTGAGCGCCCCCGTAGCCATGCAATCGCCCCCATTAACACTGCGATCGCCTACATTGCCGTAAGCAGGGCTTACATTGCCAATGCGATCGTCTGCGTTAAAACTGTATGCCGCTACATTGCCACTGCGATCGCTTGCATTAAGATGGCGATGGCTTGCATTGAGACTGTGAGCTGTTGCAGAAGTAATGTGATTGGCTGCATTGGCAATGTAGCGGGTGACAGTAGGCGTGGAGGGGCTGCGTGTCACTGTGACTTGGCGCATTTGCTGCGGGTGGGTTTGCCTTTAGAGTGAGATCACTGTTGCAGTGAGCAAGCTATGGCTGAGATTTTGGTGGAAGTGCAGGGGATCGATGCGATCGCCGCTACAGAGGAACTGCTGGCGATTCCGGGGGTTGAGGGTAGCTGGGAGACTGAGGAAGAGGCGCAGCGGGAGGGAACGCTGGCGGTGATTGCGACGATCGTGGGCATTGTGGGCGGCACGATGGCGATCGCGGAGCAGATTCGCAAGTGGTATCAGGAGTATCGCCGCAGCCAGTCGGGGAAGAAGATTGAGAAAGTCTTGATTGTGGGACGCAACGGGCAGCGGTTGCTGTTGGAAAATGCCACAATTGAGCAAATTCAAGAAATTCTGGACGCTTAATCTAAAATTCTGGGTGGCGGAGCTAACCTGAATGCGAATTCTGCATTTTGACCTGAAGGAGATCAGTGGGGATGCGGTGGAGCTGCGATCGTTTGGGGAGAACCCGAATGCGTATGACAGCCGATCGCTGGCGCTGGGGGATATTGCCACCCTGATCCGGCAGGCAGAGGAGGGGTATTACGTCTCGCCTAGACTTCAGGCGGATCTGGCGACGACGGGACGGCATCTGTTTCGCTGGCTGGATGGTCGCGATCGCTGGCTGGTGCAAAAGCTGGGGGAGTCTCTAGGCGAGGGGGTGGTGCTGGCGATCGCCGTTGCCGGACGGCTGGCGCATTTGCCTTGGGAGGTGCTGCATGATGGGGCGCAGTTTTTGGTGCAGAGACTGCCTGCGGTAGTGCCGTTGCGCTGGGCTGCGTCGGATCAGGTGACTCGGCTGACAATCCAATCGCAGCCGCAAAACCGGGCTTTGAATCTGCTGTTTATGGCAACCTCGCCGCAGTCGGTGACTCCGGTGCTGAACTATGAGCAGGAGGAAGCCCAGATTTTGCGAGCTGCCGCCCGGACTGGCATTGGGTTGACGGTGGAAGAGAGCGGCTGTCTGGAGGAGTTGGGTTATCTGGCCGATCGCCAAGGTCAGGGTTTCTTTGATGGGGTGCATCTGACGGGGCACGCCACCCTTTGGGAGGGACAGCCGCGCTTTATTACCGAAACTGCCACCGGAGAGGCATACTATGCCAGCGCCAGGGAGATCGCTAGCACCCTACAGCCTCCCTTGCCTCCGCTGGTGTTTTTGTCAGGCTGTCGGACGGGGCAAGCGGCAGAGCAGGGGGCAGTGCCCTCGATGGCAGAAACGCTGTTGCAGCATGGGGCAACTGCGGTGCTGGGCTGGGGGCAAAAGGTTTTAGATACCAATGCTACCTCAGCGGCGGCGGCGCTGTATGAGGCTTTGACGCGGGGCAAATCGCTAGCGGATGCAGTGGCGCTGACCTATCAGGCGTTAATTGAGCAAGAGGCGCGAGACTGGCATCTGCTGCGGCTCTATGCGGCGAAAACGCTGCCGGGAGCATTGGTCAAGCCCTCTAATACACTGGGATGGAAACCTGCTCCCAAGCCTTCGATGGCGACCGAGTTTCTTGATCCGCTCACCCGTAAAATTAGGGTGCCGATGCGGGAAAGCTTTGTGGGGCGGCGACGACCGTTGCAGCGCTGTCTGCGGGCGCTCACGACTGACCCAGAGACGATCGCCGTCCTCATCCACGGTATGGGTGGGCTGGGCAAAAGCAGCGTAGCGGCGCGACTGTGCGATCGCCTGCCCCAGTTTCAGCGGCGGGTGTGGCAAGGACGGATTGATCCGGCGAAGTTGGTAAATGAACTGGCGAAGATGCTGGACGATCGATCGCTGCGGCTGCGATTGCAAGATCCAGAAGAGGAGTTGCCTTTTCGCCTGCGGGGAGTGTTCCAGCAGTTGGCAGAGCAGGGGGCAGCAGCGTTTTTGCTGGTGCTGGATGATTTTGAGCAAAACCTGGAGGCAGAGGGGACAGGCTATATTCTGAAATCGCCCGCTGCCGAAGTGTTAAAGGCGCTGTTCTGGCAATTCAGGCAACCGATCCGCGCCATCGGCTGATTCTGACGAGCCGCTACGATTTCGACATTCATCCGTTGCAAGGCATGGTGCGGCAGCCGTTGGATGGGCTGCAAGGAGCGGATCTGCAAAAAAAGTGTGATCGGCTGTCGGCATTGCAGCCGCCGCCCCGACAGTCCGATACCGCCGCCGCCGAGATAGAGGTGATCCTAAACTGGCAAGCTCAAGCAAAACTGCTGGCGGACGGCAATCCGCGTCTGTTGGAAACGCTAAACGACCGGGTGCAGCCTCAGCCCCAGACCGATCGCGCCGCCACCCTAAAGCAACTTGCCGCTAACCCCACCGAGCTACGACAGCAGGTAATCGAAGCGCGGCTATTGCAGCAGATTCCTGATGAACTCCGCACCGTGCTGTCACGAGGACTGGTGTTTGACCTGCCCGTGCCGCCCGCCGCCTTTGCCAGCGTGACTGCTGGAGGGGAGTGGATCGATCGTGCCATTGCCCTGGGTCTGCTGGAGGTCAGCCCCGATCAAACCCTGCGCGTTCCCCGGATTTTGCCGCTGTCGCTGCCGCAGGAGGCTGAGCCGCTGTATGAGTTGGCAGCACAAACCCTGTATGAGTGCTGGAGGCAATGCGCGAACGCGACAGAAGCCCAAGATCTGGAAGTGCATCGACTGGCAATGCTGGCAAGGAATGGAGAAATTGCCGCCGAACTGGGCGCAACATTAGGGCATCGCTGGCATAGCCAGAGCCGCTTTCGAGAAGCCGTGGCGCTGGGTGAAAAGACAGTGGCATTAACGGCGGACTACCGGATTCATCACAGCTTGGCGCGATCGCAAGCAACGCTAGGGGCAGTTGCGTCTGCATTGGAGAATTATCAAAAAGCGCTTGCCACTTGCTCAGAAGCGGATCAAAAAGAAAAGTTTGCAATCCTTCATAACTCAGCAGGCATTTACGCCCAGCAGGGACAAGTGAAGGAAGCGATCGCCCTCTACCAACAATCCTTAGCGCTCAAAGAATCGATCGGCGATGTGCAAGGCAAAGCCGCGTCGTTGCACCAGATTGCTATCGTTTACGCCCAACAGGGTCAAGTGAATGAAGCAATCGGCCTCCACCAAGAGTCCTTAGCGCTCTATGAATCGATCGGCAATGTGAAAGGCAAAGCAGCTTCGTTACACTGTATGGCTATCATTTACACCCAACAGGGACAAGTGAAGGAAGCGATCGCTCTCTACCAACAGTCCTTAGCGCTCTATGAATCGATCGGCAATGTGCAAGGCAAAGCCGCATCGTTGCACCAAATCGCAGACATTTACGCCCAACAGGGTCAAGTAGAGGAAGCGACCGAACTCTACCAACAGTCCTTAGCGCTCGATGAATCGATCGGCGATGTGAAAGGCAAAGCCGCGTCGTTGCATCAGATGGCAGGCATTTACGCCCAACAGGGTCAAGTAGAGGAAGCGATCGAACTCTACCAACAGTCCTTAGCGCTCGATGAATCGATTGGCAATGTGCAAGGCAAAGCCGCGTCGTTGCACTGTATGGCAGGCATTTACGCCCAACAGGGTCAAGTAGAGGAAGCGATCGCGCTCTACCAACAGTCCTTAGCGCTCGAAGAATCGATTGGCAATGTGCAAGGCAAAGCCGCGTCGTTGCACTGTATGGCAGGCATTTACGCCCAACAGGGTCAAGTGAAGGAAGCGATCGAACTCTTCAAGGAATCGCTAGAAATCGAGGAAAAAATTGGTCACGTGCATGGCAAAGCCATGACGCTATGGTGGCTAGGACACTTAGCAAACCAGCAAAGCAATCCATCTCTGGCGCTGCCCTATCTTCAGGAAGCCTTTGAGATTCTGCAACATCTGCGATCTCCTAATGCGGCACAGGTTGAGGCATTGCTCCAGGCGGTGCAGCAACAGCTTCAGTAAGGGGTGGGGCTAAATTTGCCTGTGGGTAGACAGAGGTGTAGCCCCCTAAATCCCCCAATTCTGGGGGACTTTGAATTCCGGAAGCCCCCCAGAATTGGGGGGTTGGGGGGCGAATGCAGCACGTTCAGCCCCACTCCCTCATTCCTGCAAAGTTTCTCGCCAAGATTCCAATGACTCTAGAATTTGCTGCCGCCGCGATCGCAGTTTTTCAAGGCGCAGTTCAGACTTAACCGCTTTCGTTCGGGTTTCCTCTAGCCGATCTTTGTCATCTTCGACCCCGAAGAAACCTGTCTGCAGAGCGATCGTTCAAACCAGCCCGATCGTTAACCCACTACCGCACTCTATTCAACGAATCGGCTCGATCGACTCAGTAGCAAGCCCTTGGTCAAAAGCAGTTTTTAATCGGCTGCGGAGAAGGCGCTGAATATTCAGGTGTTTCCCCGGTTTTACCTTCGTTAGGGTACGCAGCACCAAATTATGTTCACCAAAGTTTTCTAGCCCATCCACCTGCGTAGGTTCCAAAACATCCGGATACTCCGCCTTGAGCTGCTGCCCAACTTGCTCAATCAGGCGATACACCCGCTCTAGATTAGAAGAATCCCGGACAGGCACATCTAGTTTTGCATAAGTATATTGCTTCGAGTAATTCACAATCGAGCCAATTTCCCCATTGCGAATAATCTGGAGCTGACCATCAGGATGACGAATTTGAGTCGTTCTCAGTTCGATCGCCTCCACCACCCCTTCTACCGATCGTTCCTCCATTTTTCCCGCCTCAATATAGTCACCGACTAAGTAGTAGTTTTCAAACAGAATGAAAAATCCACAAACAATATCATTAATCAGATTTTGTGCCCCAAAGCCAATCACCAGACTTGCCAAGCCTGCACCCGCTAGCAGCGGAGTCGGATCAAGTTGCACCAGCCTCAGTACAATCAGCGCGGCTGAGAAGTACGTTGCGTATTTTAGAAAACTTTTGAATAACGGAATGATTGTCAATCGGCGCTGCCGCTGGAGGTCGGTTAAATGTTCTGTTCTTAAAACCAAATCCTCTAGAACGACATTGACCAGCTCAATCAAAATGCCGCTGGCAAAGTAAAGAGCAATAATGGCAATGATCTCATCGGCAAATCCGGCAATCCAGGCGATGAAGTCAATATCGTGAATGATCAGCGTGGCAATACCCACATAGAGAATATATTCCAAACACTTTTTGAGGACAGGAATCAGGTGGCGAAACCGCTCATAGTGTCGCAGTAAATTATCAGGATGCGAATGCTGAAGGCTGAGGGCATCCACCGTATCGACTAGCGCCGCGATCGCCTTAATCAAAAGTCGCCCCACGGCAATAGCCACATAGGCTTTGAGCGCAATCAAAAGGTACTTAGGAATGACCTCAGGCAGGTACAGAAACTGCGTACAAAAGATACCCGCCAAAATCCAGATACTGCGCGTCAGGATGACCTTGAGATAGCTGAAAAACGCCTCAACGCCCTCGTCGTTCGCCACAATCCGATCGTAGTTTTGAGCCAGACGGCAAACCCAGTCCAGCAGCCGATGCATCAGCGGCACCGTGAACTTGACCAACAGCAGCAGCATCACACTTTTGGCGATCGCCACCCACAGCATTGTCCAAAACTGGGACGGGATACTCTGAATCAGACCGAGTTGAAACGCCTCAACACTCTTGCCCTGGTAGATCAACACCGAATTGACGCTAACCAGCAGCAAGCATGATCCCACGCCCAGCAGCAGCAGCAGCAAGCTAATATTCTGCTGCTGGGCTTCGAGCTGTCTAGAAAATCTCTGAAGCCAAGTTCTGGCTAAAATCTTAAAGCTGGCTTTCACTAAAGCATTGAGAAGCGTGAATGCAACAATCAGTGCACCGACTTCAACCGCTGTGATGATAAAGTCCACGAATCTTTCCTAAACGATGGGATTTGATGGATGAACGGGAGCTGTTGAGAAGATTTACACCAGAGACATTACCAGAGTCGAGTGAGCGAAATGCTCATGTTGTGGACATTTTGCCCCCACGACGGCTTTGCCAAGGGGAGAGTCTCACTCAGAAGGGGCTTGGCAATGCCAAGCCTGTACCGGGCTGTCTTGGTTCCAATTCAAATTGGTATCATCTTCGACCCAGAAGATAACGATCGTCTGTCGTTCAAACTAACTGCCCTGACAATCCAATTGCATCTGGTCACAATGTCTATGCAACAGACGACAATGCTTCTGTGATGCGATCCAATGCCTCTGCATCGCATCACAGAAGCATTGCAGCAGATCACATTGCGATCGGATCACGATCCAGTGCTTCTGCATCGCATCACAGAAGCATTGCAGCTAATCACATTACAGCAGATGGCATTACAGCAGATGGCAGGGCGATCGCGTTCAGGTCACTTAAAGTCGAGCGCACTCTATCCTAGAAAAGACCTTTGCCGTTCTTCCTCAATTTGACACCGCCCTCAAATCTTCTGCTAGAATTTGCTTCTGTCTTGAGGGTGCGTTGGTTTTTGGGCATAGATTAACTAGAATCAGTCAGACCTCGGAGGTTGTAAAAATATCCGAGGTCTAGGGAAGAATCAGCGACCCTACATTTAACCGCTTGTTTGAGAATGTTTCTATGAAAATTCGCTTCCCTTGGCTCCTGGCGCTGGGCTTGCTCAGCCTCACCCTTCCCGCACAGGCAGCAGTCATTCCAGAGGCAACTGCCGCCGCCAGAGCCGCACAGCGTCAGGGACAAGCCCGCCAGGTGCGCCCCGAAAACTACGATCTGCGTCAGCGTCCCCTTTCAGACTGGACGTTTTGGCGCAATATGCTGTGGACAACGGCAACCGTTGAGCCGCAAGAAGAATTTGTGGCAGATGGCATAGCGCAAATGCTCTCTTTCGCCGCTCAAAACAAATTGCCTAGCACCCAAAAGCGAGTGCTGGATATGGCAATGACGGTCGGCAATCAGCTCTACCTCAGCAATCCCAGCCTCTACGCCAGTATCGGGCAGCAGTTTAGCCAAACGATCGCCCAAAGCTCCGATCCTTACTGGGTGGCGATCGCCCTCTCAGCACTCTCAAAAGGCAACTCTTCGCCTGAGCAGCGTCAGCAGTGGAGCAATCAGGTGCGGCAGCGGTTTCCCAACTGGGGAAGCGATGTCTACCTCAACTCGACGCTGCGGGAGGTAGACGCGATCGATCGTCCTGTCCCTCTGCCGCCCCTCGCCGACTTGCTCAACGGGTCGATCGCGTCCAATCAGCCACAAATGTATGTGCTGTGCCGACCCGATCGGGGCGTGCTGTGTCAGGCAGTCTTGAAGGATGGCAAAGGCAGCTACGTCCGAGAAAACGGTCAGCTTTGGTCGGTGCCTTTGCTGCTGCGATCGCTGCACAACCTCTCTTCGGTGTTCACTCGCGGTCAGACTCCCCAGGGCATCTATCGCATCGTGGGCACCACGCCTCAACCCGACACCGACTACTTTCGGGCGTTCGGCTTGTTCTCGTTGGTTAATCTCTACATTCCGCTCGAAACTAGCGACAAGTTGCCCACCACCCTCACCGCCTATCAAAACCTGCTGCCCTCCTCCTGGCGCAACTATTTTCCGATTCAGCAAACCTACTGGGCAGGGAAAGGCGAGCGAGATTCCTTCCGCATTCACGGCACAGGCGAATCTCCTGACTTTTTTAGCAGCAATAGCCGCTATCCCAATAGCCAAGAGTGGAATCCTTCGATCGGCTGTTTGTCGGCATTAGAACTGTATGACGCCGAAGGACGGCTCCAGCAGGCAGATATGCCCAAAATTCTGGGGGCGCTGAGAGCTGTCGGCGGACAAAACTTTACGGGATATCTGGTGGTGGTGGATGTACCGGGTGGAGATGCCCCTGTTTCGCTGTCAGAAATTGAAGCGGCGATCTCAGGGATTGCGGCGCAGGCAGGGGAGTAGGGAAGGCGGAAGGCAGGAGGCAGGAGTCACAAGGGCTAATCTTCTACGCCTAAAGAGGGATTACAGAAGGGCTGTTGAGCTTAAGGTATAGATCATTACTCTCAAGTTCTCAAAATTCTGGGATCATTCGAGTAAAAACTTGGGGCTGTACTTAAAGCTAGAAAAACATGAAGCTAGAAAACATAAAGCTAGAGAAATACAGACGCGATCGGTTTTCCCTTACGTAGCTTTTATGCCCAGCTCACCCAGCTTTTATAGCTGTCGCCAGTCTGCTTAGGACATTTTTGGTGGGGCGAAGCGCCTCACTCAAAATGCCCCCGTCCTCACCGCCTTGGCGGTTGCCATAACGTCTGCATTTGTTGTTTCAACTCGAATTGACTAAGCCTTATGTCTCAGAAAAGGGTTCGTCTCATTCCCGCTTTGCTGCTGCTGACGCTCATGGGTGCCCCTGCCCTGGTTCAGCCTGCCCTGGCTCTCTCTGCACCTGAACTCGCCACCGAAGTTGTGGCTGCTGCCGAGACTAGAGTGAATGCCAGCACGAAGGAAATTCCCATTGGTCAGGAAAGCCTTGTGGTGGTTGTGGGAAAAGATAACCCTTTTCGAGGCAACCTGACGATCGCACAGTTTGCCCAGATCTTTCAGGGCAAAATCACGGACTGGTCTGAGCTAGGGGGCGCACCAGGTTCTATCTGGCTGATCGATCGCCCAGAAAACAGCGATGCTCGGCAAGCACTCAGCCGATATGGCATTTTGAGCCTGTCGGATGCTGGAACGACCAAAAATATCATCCGGCTCGAAACAGACGATACAACAGCCGTTGTCCGGCGATTGGGCAAGGACGGCATTAGCTATGCGATCGCCAATCAGCTCACAGGTCAAACCAACGTCCGGGTAGTTAATCTTGCCGCACCTGTATCCAAAAACTCGCCTTTGCCGATCGCTGCACCCGTAACTCCTGCACCCGTTCCTAAACCTGTGACTCAAGTGCCTGCGCCGCAGGTGCCCGTAACTGCCCCTGTAGCTCCTGCCCCGGTGACTCAAGTGCCTGAAGCTGCGTCTGAAAACGCTGCGAAACCTATCCGATCGCTATGGTTCCGGTGGCTATTGCCCTTGCTGTTGGTCGGCGTTGTCTTTCAGTGGTTGAGACGGAGGGTAGCGCCTGAATCGCCTGCGCCCGATGCACCGCTCACTCAAGCCGAACCTGCGGCAGAGATGGCTGCTGCACCTCTGGAAGGGGCGATCGCCACCGATCCTTCAGCCCTTCTTTCTGAGGGGACAACACTGCTGGCGGCAGGTCGCTACGGAGAGGCGATTTCTTACTTTGACGAAGCCCTGAAAATTCAGCCTAACTTCCCAGAAGCCTGGATCGCCAAAGGTAAAGCACTGCTAAAGTTGGAGCGTCTGGAGGAAGCCTTAACGAGCTTTAATCAAGCGACCGAACTGAATGCCAACTTGCCGGAAGCCTGGATTGGCAAAGGGGATGTGTTGACGAAGCTGGGGCTACCCGATGAGGCGCAGGCAAGCTATCAACGAGTCAGTGTAGCCGCTCAGCCTGAAGAAGCTACTTTTGAAGTGACCTCTGAAACCGTTTCTAAGGTTATTCCTTCTCCAGAGATCGCTCCTCCTACAGTCGTTCCTTTAGGGATCGTGGATCAATCTCTAGAAGTGGCTTTGCCTGAACAGCCTTCGCCTGAACTAGCTGCGCCCGAAATCAGCTTCAAACAAGCTTTTCTAGATAGCCTCTTCCGTCTGGGGAAATCTCAAGAAACCGCAACGCCGCAAGATTTGTACATCGCTCTGGCAAGTTTGGTGCGCGATCGCCTCTTGCAGCTGAATACACCCGAAGTTCACTTGAAGCAGGGCGATCGGCTCGTGGGCGAATTCTCTGCCGAGTATATGCCGGGGCTGCATCTTGCCAGCAATCTGCTGAATGCAGATCTCACGGATTCAGTGGGTCGGGCAATGCAGGAGCTACAAATTAACCTAGATGATTTGCTGGCGCAGGAAGAAGAATCGGGGCTGGGTCGGGGTGGCTTGGGTCGGCTGATGGTGTGCTATCTGGAAGCGCTGGCAACGGCAAAAGTCCCGGCGATCGGCTACGGGATTCGCTATGAGTACGGCATTTTTGATCAGGAAATCTCAAACGGCTGGCAAATCGAAATTGCTGACGAGTGGCTGCGCAACGGCAACCCCTGGGAAGTTGAGCGTCCAGAGCTGGCTGTAGAAGTGCAGTTTGGCGGTCGGACTGAGGCTTACATGGATAGTCAGAATGCCTATCGCGTTCGCTGGGTTGCCGATGAAATGGTGAGGGGCGTTCCCTACGATACGCCGATTCCGGGCTACAAATCCAGTACGGTCAGCCTCTTGCGTCTGTGGAAAGCTGAAGCTGCCGAAAATTTCTCGAAGGTTCTCTATCCCAGCGATACAGAATTTCAGGGCAAGCAGGTGCGGCTGAAGCAGCAGTTTTTCTCTGTCTCCTGTTCGCTGCAAGACCTAATTCGGATGCACTTGGAAACAGGCGGAACGGCTGCAACTCTGCCCGATCGCTTTGCCCTCCAGCTCAACGACACCGATCCACTGATTGCGATCGCTGAGCTAATGCGTTTGCTGATGGATGAGCAAAATCTAGCCTGGGAGCAAGCTTGGCAGATTACCCAAAGCTGCTTTGCCTACACCAATCACAGTTTGCTGCCGGAAGCGCTTGACTACACGCAATATGCGCTAAATTTAGTCGGCGCTCTGTTGCCGCGTCATCTAGAAATCATTCTGGAGATTAACGTTCGTTTCCTAGAAGAGGTGCGATCGCGCTTTCCTGAAGACGAGGATCGGGTACAGCGGATGTCGCTCATTGACGAGAGGGGCGATCGCTATGTGCGCATGGTCTATCTTGCCTGTTTAGGTAGCCATGCGGTGAACGGCGTTTCGGCGCTGAATACTGCAATTTTGCAGCATCTGCTTGTCCCAGATTTTTATGAGCTGTATCCAGAGAAGTTCAGTACGAAAACAAACGGGGTATCGCCGCGTCGATTCTTAGCGCTGAGCAACCCGCGCTTATCTGAGCTAATCACTTCTAAGATTGGCGATCGCTGGCTTACGGACTTAAATCAGCTCAGCAGGCTAGAGGAATTTGCCGACGATCCAGCGTTTCGCAGCCAGTGGCAGCAGGTGAAACAGACGATGAAGCGAGAGTTGGCGGATACTATTCAGCAGCAGAGCGGCGTTGCGGTAGACGTTAATTCTCTGTTTGATATCCAGGCGATCGAGATTCACGAACATAAGCGTCAGCATCTGAACCTGCTCCACATCATTACGCTATACAATCGCATCAAGGCAAATCCCCAGCTTGAGCTGCCGTCCCGCACTTTCATTTTTAGCGGCAAAGCGGCTCCTGACTACAGTGCCGCCAAGCTCATCATCAAGTTGATTAACGCAGTAGCCGAGGTCGTCAATGCTGATCCAGCTATGCAGGGACGGATTAAAGTAGTCTTCCTGAAGGATTTCACTATTCAGCTAAGCCAACAAATCTATCCGGCAACCGATTTGGCAGAATATATTTCTACAGCCGGAACGGAAGCTTGCGGTATCGGCAACATGATTACGGTGATGAATGGCGGATTGCTAATTGGCACCCGTGACGGTTCCAATCTAGAGATTCGTGATGCGATCGGTACAGAGAACTTTTTCCAGTTTGGGCTGACGGTCAACGACATCCTGACGCAGCGATCGACCTATAATCCTGGCGAAGTCTACAACGCTAATGCAGAGCTAAAGCAGGCGATCGATCAAATTGCGGGGGGCACCTTTTCCAACGGCGATACGGAACTGTTTCAGCCCTTGATTCATCTGATGCTCAATTGGGATGCGCATCTACTGCTGGCAGATTATGCGTCCTATGTCGCCTGTCAGGAACAGGTGAGTCAGGTCTATGCCGACGGCGATCGCTGGACTCGCATGACGATCTTGAGCGCTGCGAGAATGGGGCAGTTCTCAGCCGATCGCGCAGTTCAGGAATACTGTCAGGACACTTGGGGGATGCTTAAGAAATAAGACCTCTTGCAAATTAGGTTTAGTGGAGGATACGCCCCCACTAAACCTCATCCCAAAACTTTAATCTGCAAGAGGTCTAATGGAGGGATAGTAGAGGAGATTCAAAAAGATTTTTCTTTCTGTAACACCTCGCCGATCGTCAAATTGGGCTGCGGCTTACCATCATAAGCCGTCCCCACTTTGCCTTGATAGAAGTGCGTCTGACCAATTTCATAGGCTTCGCCAGGTAAAGGCACATAGCCAACGCTGGCAGAAACCCGCTCTGCATTTTTGAGATAAAAGGCGATAAATTCGCTGAGTGCCGGATTTTGCTGAGCCGCCTGAGCATTAACATAGATAAACAAAGGGCGAGAGAGCGGCTGATAGGTAGCGTTTTTTACGTTCTCCACCGATGGCAGAACACCGTTAATAGCTAAGGGCTTTACCTTATCTTTGTTGTATTCATAGTAATACAGCCCAAAGTATCCCAATGCGTTCAGCTCTTTGTTAACGCCCTCTACTAAAATGTTGTCATCTTCGCTACCTGTGTAATCGCTCCGCATTTTCTCGGCGCCAGTCACAATGCCTGCAAAGTAGTCGTAGGTTCCAGAATCTGCTCCTGCTCCAAATAAGGCAATCGGGCGAGATGGCCAGGTCGAGCGCACCTGATCCCAGGTTTTAATTTTTCCTTGAGCTGCCGATTCCCATAACGTCTTAAGTTCGGCGATCGTCATGTCCTTTGCCCAGGTATTTTTAGGATTTACGACGACAGTTAAGGCATCAAAGGCGATCGGCAGTTCAATAAACCGAATTGCCGCCTGACGGCAGACTAGCAGCTCTTGAGTCGAAATCGGTCTAGAGGCATTGCTGATATCAATTTGCCCTGCACAAAATTTATCAAAGCCGCCGCGCGTTCCTGAGAAGGTGGAAGATACTTTGGTACGAGGATAGGACTGCTGAAACTGATGGACGATCGCATCCGTAATGGGATAAACCGTGCTGGAGCCATCAATTTCAATGACGTCATTTTTGACATTTTCTGAGAGGGGTACAGGGCTGCTAGCCTGAGTCCCTCCTGATCGAGATGTGCTGTAAATCGCTAAACCAATGACGATCGCAACAACAGAGAGATAAATTCCGAGCGGCTTTTGCTGGAAAACCATACGCATCCCACTCTACAAAGCGCTGATATTAACAAGCCGTAGCAAGCCTTGTTCAATGAACTCTTCGATACAGCAATCCTCTGATTAAAATAACCATTTGCTAAAAGCATTGAAACATTAAACGGGTAGCTCAGATGAGAACTTAGCATACTGTAGCAGAGGCGAATTGCTGAATATTGAGCCGTGTCACAATCCGTACTCACAATCCGTACATAGGCTGAGGCTAACATACTGCTTGCAGATTAAATTGAGTGAAAGCGATGCAATCCAATCCGATCCAGAATTCTAACTTTCAAGAAGCTTCATGATTTGATAATGTGCATACTTTGGTTGCAATTAACCTATTAATCATTTCTTCTTAACCATCTGTAGCTCTTCCGATTATGCCCTCTTAACCTCAAGTAGATAGGCTAATAGGCGACGTAGTATGCGTGTCCAAGAAAAGCGTCGGGAGTATTTGTATGGTGTCAAACGGAGTGCGTTTTCAGTTTAAGCGCTGGAAATCTGGTAATTGGAAAGCTTTCTTAGCCCTAGTCGTTGCAACAGCAACACTCACTTTCTCTGCACCTGCGGTCTTTTCTCAAGCCAGCAGCGATGTCAAGATTGACGGTTCCAGCACGGTTTATCCGATTACTGAAGCTGTTGCAGAAGAATTTCAAAAGCAGAACTCTAGCGCTAGGGTCACGGTCGGTATTTCTGGTACGGGTGGCGGCTTCAAGAAGTTCTGTAATGCAGAGCTTGATATTACTGGTGCTTCGCGTCCCATCAAAGCAGAAGAAATTGCTGCTTGCAAAGCAAAAGGTATCGAGTATATTGAGCTACCAGTTGCCTACGATGCTCTAACCATTGTGGTGAACCGCAGCAATAGCTGGGTGAATAGCATCACAACCGCTGAGCTGAAGAAAATCTGGGAGCCTGCTGCAACTGGCAAGGTGATGAAGTGGAATCAGGTTCGCTCTAGCTGGCCCGATGCGCCTCTACGCCTTTATGGTCCTGGAACCGATTCAGGTACCTTCGACTACTTCACCGAAGCCATCAACGGCAAGGCAAAAGACAGCAGAACTGACTTCACCGCCAGCGAAGATGACAACGTCTTGGTGCAAGGTGTCGCTAGCGATCGCAATGCTCTAGGCTATTTTGGTCTTGCGTACTATGAAGAGAATCAGCAGCGCCTCAGAGCCGTTCCTGTTGACGCTGGCAGAGGTGCAGTTGCGCCTACCCCTGCCAACGTCGAGAACAGCACCTACTCACCGCTTTCTCGCCCTCTGCTCATCTACGTTGCCAAGAAGTCTGCCGATCGCCCAGAGGTCAAGCAGTTTATTGATTACTACCTGAACAATACTCAGCTCGTTGAGGAAGTTGGCTACGTACCTCTGCCTGCCGATGCCTATGTTGCCGTGAAAGCGCATTGGGAAGGTCGCAAGGTTGGAAGCGTGTTTGCAGGTCGCAATACGGTCGGTATCAAAATCACCGATATCTTGCAGTTAGAAGCAGCGCTCTAAAACCCCCGTGACCGTACCGTGAGCTGATTGTTGCTCCCCCTAACTCTACTTGAGAGTCAGGGGGAGCCTTTAGGCTAAATATCCCTTCATATAGCTGTCGCCAGTTTGCTTAGGGCATTTAAGGTGGGGCGCTGCGTGCCCCACCTTAAATGCCCCCGTCCTAACCGCCTTGGCGGTTGCCACATCACATCCAAACGATTCTACGCGCAACCTCTGCCCCATGGGAACTTCACCACACGCACAGCGGAGCGGTTCGCTCATTCGCAAGCTGCTTTTCCATCCCATGACCTTAATCTCCCTGATCCTACATGGCGCAATTTTGTCCTTGCCGCTATTGCCCACTGCTAAGAAGGCAGAGCCTGTGCCCGAAAAAGAAAAGGAAGAAAAAATTTCGCTCACGTCTTTGCTGCCCCCTGATGCCGCTAAGCCCAGAACCGCCTCTGCGCCAAGACCTGCCGCTGCTGTAGTAAGACCTGCTACCGCAGCATCTGCCGCAGTCTCTGCCACAGCGCCTCCTCCCATTTCTGCGCCTCCTGTTGCGCCACCCCCCGCTGCCGCCGCTCCATCTGCTGCTCCATCTGCTACCCCTGCCCCGCCGCCGTCAATTGATTTTGGGGGCAGTGGCAGTGTAGGTCTATGTCCTAATCCCCAGGCATTTAATGCGGCGCAAATTGGCTCCTTCTTTACTGACCCTGCCAATCCAGACTCACCTCCAGCCGCAGGTATTACCAAGATTGACTGGAAGACGAAGCCTCTCGGCGATGTGCAAAACGATTTGCAAGCGCTGGCTGCGAGTTCAAATTCAGTGCTCCAGCCGTTCGGTGATTTTGGCGGTGCACCTTTGTTTGCATTTCAAGCTCCGCAAGGATCGATTTTTCTCAGTCTGGTGCCGGGTAAAGGCAACGCTTCAACCATGCAGGTGACTTGGAGCGGCGACCCTAATCAACTTCCGGCAGGAACGGCTGCGCTGACCAGGGCGCAGGTTTGTCAGTAGCAGAGTGGATTTTAGCCTTTAGATTTTAGATTGCGAAATTCTAGAAGCTATGGGTGAGGGCGGCTCAAGCTTTTGGGTTTCGATCGTTTCTAGATCAAGCCTTTCTGCGTCAAAATTTTCTGCGTCAAATAAATCCTGAAACGTGAGAGGGGCAGCAGTGACAGCAGGGTTTCCCGTAAAGTCACAGCCATTGACTTGAGGCTCAGATGGGATGCCCTGGAATAAGCTAGCGATCGCCTCAAAGTCAGGAGCCACCGTTTCACGGGTCGCTTCACGGACTGTTTTTCCAGGACGAACGATCGCTTCCTCGGCTTCTGTTGCAGCTGAATAACGAACCCGATTGCTGATTTGTCGTAATTTTGCCAAACTCCTCAACGCTTTTTGAGCATTTTGTAGACTGCCATACTGATTGAACAGCAACGCAGCTTTTTCTAAGTCTGCGATCGCCCCTTGGGTGTTGCGCAGTTTCTGCCATGCTAGACCTCGATAATAGTGAGCCACCGCAGAGTCAGGAGCGAGATAGATAGCTTCGCCGTAGTCGGAAATTGCATCCTGATGGCGATCGAGCTTTTGCCATGCCATGCCCCGATAGAAGAAGGCGATCGCCCAGTCTGGACGAATTTGAATCGCCTGCGTGTAGTCGGTAATGGCAGCCTGTAGATTGCCTTGCTCAGAGTGGATAAAGGCCCGATTGCAGTAGGTCGCTGCCTGCTGGGGGTCAAGGCGGAGGGCTTCTGTCAAATCGGCGATCGCGCTAGCCAAATCTCCTACGTCATAATAGGCAACACCCCGATGGCTATAGGGAAGGGCGTGTTCTGGCGCGATTTCTAAAACGTGAGTGTAATCGGCGATCGCTCCTGTTTTATCGCCTAAGTTCTGCCGAGTTGCGCCTCGGTTCCAATAGGCTTCCCAATCTTCAGGGTCTAATGCCGGATTGTCAAATCGATTGACTAAGCGTTGAATCGGTTGAGGATCGCGGGTGCGGAGCTTAAGCTGTGCCTCTGAAAGTGCCGTTGTGGTCTTTAGCGCATCTGCAATTCCTAAGACCGCAAAGGACTGATCGGACACTAAAAAGCTTTCGCGGGTGCCCAATATTTTGAACTGAAAATTTTGAGGATAGGCACGCTTAAAGTTCAGCAGATGGTGCAGAGTTGTCTGAATATCAGCTTGAGGCGAACTAGGCTGCCAGCCCCGCTGCATCTTTTTGAGCAGTCGATCGTCCTGGCGATCGACCTCATTGCACCAGCCAATATCAAGCCGTCGCCCTTGCTGTAAAAACGCCGCCATTTTTTTCAGTATTGTCTGATCCAAATTACAAGAACTTGCCCAAGGCAAAATCAGGATTAAACGCTTTTGGGTACAGTTCAGCGCTTCTTCCAGTAAAGTGCAGCTTCCCACTCCGCTCGTTTCGCTAGCGGGTGCCCAGTCAAACACCAGTTCATAGTTAGGCTTATAGTTAGGGTCATAACTTGGGGTAGCGCCTTGAAGCTGCTGGGAAATGTAGTGCAGCTCTTGCTGAATAACTTCCTGAATGCGACCTCTAAAATCATCTAAAGTTGTCTCAGCAGCTGGAATCCGCCGAGAAAGCTCCCGTAACTGGCTCTGAAGCGCAGCCATATCGAGGCTTTTGGGCAGGTGATTCATCTGCTCTTGAAGCTGCTGATTTTGCGCCGCCAAAGTTTCGGTAAAGGACTGAATTTCGGCAAGCTGCGATCGCAAATGCTCTAAATAATGGGCTGCCTCCTCCTGAATCGCACTCGCATCGGCTGGAGTTGCCGCAGATTGAAAGACCTGCCTTTGAGCAATATCTCGATCGAGCTGACCCGACAAAATCGGGTGGCTCAGGTTAGCTCCATTCTCAGATCCAGCCGCTCCAGAGGGCTTAATTAAATTGCTAAATGCGCTGTTAAAGCTGACGGCAGCCGTTTCGATCGCCACTACCGACTGCTTTAGCCACTCTTGCTGTTGGTGCAGCTCACGTACTTCTTTGACTAAGCTCAATAAATCTCGTCGGGGCACCAAGTCGCTGATCATCCGCACCAATTCGCCCACTTCTTGCTTGAGAGAGCTGAGATCCACGGGCGGCGGCAGCTTGCCAAACTGGCGATCGATCCGTGAAATTTGCTCTTGCAGAGAGGAGAAATTGGGCTTGTGTTGACTGGTCAGGCTCTCCATAGTGGCTTGGATGCCCGCCATATCAGATTGCAAATGAGCGATCGCCGCTTCTGTGAAAGCAGGATCAATGGCGGCTTTGGTCTGGCGCAAGTCAATACCCATTGCGGCCAGATCTTCAGACATCTGCTGATGCCGCGCTTCAAGCTGAGTCATATCTTGGCGCACTGAGTCTAGCCCCTGCTGCTCTAGCGGGTGCAGCCGCTGATGCATCTCCTGCTGCAAAGCCGTAATTTCTGCATACAGCCGTCGGGCAACCTCTCGGTCTTTCATCAGCAAACCCTGCCGCAGCCCATTGATTGTCTCGACAGAGGGCAGGGAGGCAATATGCTGATTCAGCAAATCCACCTGGATAGCCAGCTTCTGATCGGTTTCTGCCAAAGACAAATCGCGCTGACGGCTATTGTCCTCAAATCGCCGTCGGCTCAACAAATCTAGGACAACCAGCAGCGACATCGGCATCGTGGTGTACAAAATTTGCTTTGACACCAGAGAGGCGATCGATCCTGCGACCAGACCTACTACAGACAGATTTTCTAAAGCACCTAACCGAGGATTTCTTTTCATCTCAAACCACAGCTTCTGATGGACGGTAAGGCTCTGACCCTGCTGATTTTCTGAAAAGTTTGCCGTGCAGCTCTTTCAAAATCAGCAATCGGGTTAAAACACGAACCTGATGGACTGGACTAACCAGAACCGAGAAAGTCCTTCAAAGAAGTCAAAATGGGCTTATTCACTATTCCAGCCCGTTTCTCATCCTTCAGGAAATTCTCTAGCAATAAATAGGTCAAGATTTTGGCTAAGCGCGGGGCGATCGCCTAGCCTTCTCAACATTGAGTCGATAACTTTGAGTCAATAACTTTAAGTCAATAACTTTGAGTCAACAACCTTGAGCAGCGTGTTCACACTACATCAGCTCAGAGACATCCCTTGAGCTTCAGGACGGCATTTGCTCAATCTTTCGGGCTTCGGGCTTAGGCACCTGCATTCAGGCACCTGCATTCAGTTTGACTGCTTTCAGGTCAGGAAAGTTTCTGCTGCTACATTCTGCAACTATGTTCAGCTCTTCCTTCGGTCTACCCTGACAACTTGCGCTCTAAGCTATGTTGAAAGAGCGATCGCCTGTTTGATTATGCAGTTTAACAATGAATGGCAAAACTTAGGGCAGAATAGATAAGCTGTGCATGAAAGAGAAATAACTCGATCTCACCTAGAGATCAGCAGCTAAAATCTTTTTGGAAACTGTAGATCAAGATGGAAAGTGAGCCAATGTCTGCTGAAACAAACCTACCAACGGATTCAGACGCAACGCCACAGGAGGCTGTAGCAGCTCAGGTGACAAATGCCCAAGAAGAATTTGCGCTAGATCCAGAACTCGAACCCTTTGATTTGAGTCCAGAAGGAACTTCTGAGAATTCAGAGACATCGGATAATCAGGGTGTCTCTACCGAGCAAGCAGGTTTTCAGGTAACGATCGCCGAACTCAATCAGTCGATCGAAGCCCTGAAAGCTCAGCTAGAAGACCGCACAGGTCAGTACGTGCGTCTAGCCGCAGATTTTGAGAACTTCCGCAAGCGCACTCAAAAAGACAAGGAACGGGAAGAGCAGGAAACTAAAAGCTCGACGCTGAAGGAGCTGCTGCCCGTTGTAGATAACTTTGAACGGGCGCGGGCACAAATCAAGCCCCAAACCGATAGCGAAATGAATATTCACAAGAGCTATCAGGGCGTTTACAAGCAGCTCGTAGATGCAATGAAGAAGCTGGGAGTTTCTCCCATGCGAACGGAAGGGCAAGAGTTCGATCCTAACCTGCATTCAGCCCTCGCCAGTCAGCCGACTGATGAGTTTCCTGAAGGCACGATCATGGAAGAGCTGATGCGGGGATACGTGATGGGCGATCGCGTTCTTCGTCACGCCATGGTCAAAGTTGCGGCAGCTCCAGAACCGGGCGAAACAGGGGAAGAATCCACGAACTAGCTCTAATTGAGACAAAGCCAAATCTACCGTCTGAAGGGGCTTTAACAATCTGCCTAAGAGGAAGCTATTCTCTCAAAAAGACTCTGTTCAGGAAATTTTGAGAGCAACTGATAACATTCCCGGATAATTGCGGAATACTGGCTGAAGATGGGGTGAATTCATCCGCAGTTGTTCGCTCATCACTTAGAAACTACGTAGCCGCGAATTATGGGAAAAGTCATTGGTATCGATCTAGGCACCACCAATAGCTGTGTTGCTGTCCTAGAAGGCGGGAAGCCCGTCGTGATCTCTAACTCTGAGGGCGGGCGCACAGCTCCTAGCATTGTGGGGTTTGGCAAAACTGGAGAACGCCTTGTCGGACAGCTTGCCAAACGGCAGGCCGTTACCAATGCCGAAAATACCGTATTTAGCATCAAGCGGTTCATCGGTCGCCGATGGAACGATACAGAAGCGGAGCGGAGTCGGGTGCCTTACACCTGCGTACGAGGCAAAGACGATACGGTAGATGTGCAAATTCGCGGACAGTCCTACACGCCGCAAGAAATTTCGGCGATGATTCTGCAAAAACTGAAGCAGGATGCCGAAAGCTACTTGGGTGAAAACGTTACCCAAGCTGTGATCACAGTTCCCGCCTATTTTACCGATGCCCAAAGACAGGCGACCAAAGATGCAGGGACGATCGCCGGATTAGAAGTCCTGCGCATTATTAACGAGCCGACTGCGGCGGCCTTATCCTATGGGTTAGATAAACAAGAACAGGATCAAACTGTGCTTGTATTTGACTTGGGCGGCGGCACGTTCGACGTTTCGGTCTTGCAGTTGGGTGAGGGTGTATTTGAGGTGAAAGCCACCTCTGGCAACAACCATCTGGGCGGCGATGACTTTGACAACGTCTTGGTGCGCTGGCTAATGGAGAGGTTCCGAGAGCAGGAAAGCATCAATTTATCGACCGACAAAATGGCGCTACAGCGGTTGCGAGAGGCGGCGGAGAAAGCCAAGATTGAGCTGTCTACCATGCTGACCACTACCGTCAACCTACCGTTTATTACGGCAGATGAGTCAGGCCCCAAACACCTAGAAATGGAGCTGTCTCGCGCTACCTTTGAGGAACTCGTCGGTCATTTGGTTCAGTCCACGATCGATCCAGTCAGTCAGGCGCTCAAAGACTGCGATCTGGCTCCTGACCAAATCGATCGGATCATTTTGGTGGGTGGCTCAACCCGAATGCCCGCCGTGCAGGAAGCGATCAAGAGCTACTTTGGCGGCAAAATCCCCGATCGCTCTGTGAATCCGGATGAGGCGGTGGCGCTGGGTGCAGCAATTCAGGCAGGCGTTTTGGGTGGCGAAGTTAAAGACCTGCTGCTGCTAGATGTTACCCCGCTGTCGATGGGTATTGAAACTCTGGGCGAGGTGTTTACCCGCATTATTGAACGCAACACCACCATTCCCACCAGCAAGGCTCAGGTCTTTTCCACGGCGACAGATGGGCAAACTTCGGTAGAAGTCCATGCTTTGCAGGGCGAACGGGCGCTGGCAAAAGACAACAAGAGTCTTGGCAAGTTCCAATTAACGGGCATTCCTCCTGCACCTAGAGGCGTTCCGCAAATTGAAGTCACCTTTGAAATTAATGCCAACGGTATTTTGCAGGTGTCTGCACGCGACAAAGGCACAGGGCGAGAGCAGAGCGTCATGATCTCCAACACAGGCGGTTTGAGCGACACAGAAATCGAGCGGATGCGCCAGGAAGCCGAGCTATTTGCTGAGGATGACGATCGCCGTAAGCAGATTATTGCGTTGCGCAACCAAGCAGACACGCTGTTCTATACCTATGAATCCACGCTGCGAGATAATGCAGCCTTTATTAGCGACGACCTGAGAGCCGATGCGGCTCAGCGGATAGCAGGGCTGCGAGCTGCCGTTAGCGATCGCACAATTGAAGTAGAGGTATTGCGCCAGTATCTTGACGCATTGCAACAGTCGCTTCTGGCGATCGGCGAGGCGGTCTACAATCAGGCTCAGCCGGGTGATGCCGAATCTTATGTTGATCACGCCAACCATGCTGCGCCTTGGTCAAATGGTCATCCAGAGGCAGAAGCTGCCACCCTCGAATACCCAGGCTATTCTACAGACTTTGTAGATGATGAAACGATTACAGCCGACTATGAAGCCGTTGACTAGACCCTTCTGACTGAGCTAACTCTAATGCAAAATATTGAAAAGCAGCCGCTCCAGAGCCGTGTGTTTTTTGCAGGAGATTAAGCGCTGCTACGAAAACAAGCCGCTTGTTTGAAACAGGGCTAGCGTCTTAAATAAAGTCTTTTGTGCGATCGATTAGTTTAGGATAGAAGCAGATAGTTGGGAAGCAAGGGCAGGAGATTCGGTAATCCAGCCTTGTCATCTTAGGTCTTGTCCCCTTATCGTGAACGTAATTGCATAATTCCTACTATTTTTGAACTAGCGCTCTATGGCAGGTGACTACTACGAAATCCTTGGTGTTCCTCGCAGCGTAGATAAAGAG
Source organism: Drouetiella sp. (assembly GCF_059504425.1). Taxonomy (NCBI): domain Bacteria; kingdom Bacillati; phylum Cyanobacteriota; class Cyanophyceae; order Oculatellales; family Oculatellaceae; genus Drouetiella; species Drouetiella sp. The sequence continues at coordinate 31,532 of NZ_JCACIN010000015.1, read as the reverse complement.
GAAATCAAGCGAGCCTATCGCAAGTTGGCTCGCAAATACCACCCGGATGTCAACAAAGATCCGGGGGCTGAGGAGCGCTTTAAAGAAATCAATAAAGCCTACGAGGTGCTTTCGGAGCCTGAGACGCGGGCGCGCTACGATCGATTTGGCGAAGCAGGCGTAGCGGGAGCGGGCGGAGCAGGATATCAAGACTTTAGCGACTTGGGCGGTTTTGAAGAAATTTTCAACAGTTTCTTCAGCGGCTTTGGCGGCATGGGCGGTCAACAACAGCAGTCTCGGCGGCGGAGTCCCGTGAGAGGCGATGATCTGCGTCTGGACTTGAAGCTGGATTTCCGAGAGGCAATTTTTGGTGGCGAAAAAGAAATTCGCATTAGCCATTTAGAAACTTGTACAACCTGCAGTGGCTCTGGCGCGAAGCCAGAGACGCAGCCGCGCGTCTGTTCAAACTGCGGGGGAGTAGGGCAGGTTCGCCGCACCACCCGCACCCCCTTCGGTAGTTTTGCTCAAGTGTCGGCTTGCCCGACCTGTAATGGCAGTGGTCAGGTAATCGAAGAGAAATGCGAAACCTGCGGCGGTGCGGGTCAGAAGCAGGAAGCGAAGAAGCTGAAGATTAACATTCCCCCCGGCGTGGATAACGGTACGCGACTGAGAGTTTCCAATGAGGGGGATTCGGGTCAGCGGGGCGGCCCTGCGGGCGATCTGTATGTCTATCTGTTTGTCAACGAGGATGCAGAGTTTCAGCGGGATGGGATCAATATCCTGTCGGAGGTCAAGATTAGCTACCTGCAAGCCATTTTGGGCGATCGCATTGAAGCCAACACTGTAGATGGGCCTGTCGAAGTCACCATTGCTCCAGGCACTCAGCCCAATACGGTGATTCCCTTAGAAAATCGGGGCGTGCCTCGCTTGGGCAATCCGGTCAGCCGAGGTGATCATCTGATCACGCTAATCATTGATATTCCGACTCGCATCAATACTGAAGAGCGAGAGCTGCTGGAGAAACTGGCGAAGATTCGAGGCGATCGCCTCAGCAAAGGGGGCGGCATCAACGAATTTCTGGGGGGGCTGTTTCGCGGATGAGCCAAATGACCGCACCTGATGCCCAGCTTGACCTGCGCGGAACGCCTTGTCCTCTTAATTTTGTTCGAGCTAAGCTGCGTCTAGAAAAAATGTTGCCTGGATCTTTGCTAGAAGTCTGGCTAGATTCTGGTGAGCCAATGGAGCAGGTGCCTGACAGCCTGACGATGGAAGGCTACAGCATTGAGCATATTGACGATCGCGCTGATTTTTTTGCCGTTCAAGTTCGTCGCCCTGTCACCCCCATTGCTGAAAGCTCTGAATGCTGAGCCGGGGTGAAATGGGCGATGCCTCAGAGGTTGTGCAGACAGCATCTCAGGATTTTTTGGGCATCGTTTTGGCGGTACAGGCAAATTATTACTGGGTGCGGCTAGATACGTCCTGCTCTGCGCCTTATTCTGGACAAGCTTCTTCTGAACAGTCTTATTCTGACCAAGCTTCTTCTGAACCGAAAGAAGTAACGCTGCTGTGTACCCGTCGCACTCGCCTTAAAAAAATGGGGCAACAGGTGGCAGTAGGCGATCGCGTTCAAGTAGAAGAAATCGATTGGACAGATGGCAGGGCGGCAATCTCGCAGGTGCTTCCTCGCGGGACTGAGCTTGATCGTCCACCGATCGCCAATGTCGATCAAATTCTGCTGGTGTTTGCCCTGGAAGAGCCGACGATCGACCCGTTCCAGCTCAGCCGATTTTTGGTGAAAGCTGAGTCTACCGAGATACCTGTGCTGCTGTGCTTGAACAAGGGTGACTTAATCACAGCCGCCGCTCGGCAGCAGTGGCGCGATCGCCTCCAAGCGTGGGGCTACGATCCGGTGATTGTCAGCCTTCGGGAGAGTATGGGGCTGGATTTGCTTTACTCGCATCTGAGCGATCGGATAACGGTGGTTTGCGGACCTTCAGGAGTTGGCAAGTCTAGCCTGACCAATTATTTAATTCCTGACCTGGCGCAGCGGGTCAATACTGTCTCTGGAAAGCTAAGCCGAGGTCGCCACACCACAAGGCACGTAGAGCTATTTCAGCTTCCGTTAGGCGGGCTAATTGCAGATACTCCAGGATTCAATCAACCCGATCTCAACTGCGCCCCGGTTGACCTGGCTCAGTATTTCCCTGAAGCCCGTCAGCGTCTGGATGCCGCCTCCTGTCAATTTAGCAACTGCCTTCATCGAGATGAGCCAAACTGCGTGGTGCGAGGGGATTGGGAGCGCTACGAATACTACCTGACGTTTTTGGAGGAGGCGATCGTCTACCAAACGGCGATCGATCGATCGGGCGATGCCGAATCTACTACCAAGGCCAAAAACCGGGGCGAAGGGCTGGTGCAGACGGAGCCAATGCTCGATCGCAAAAAATATCGCCGTCCCTCTCGCCGCACGACAAAGCAAGACTTGCGGGCTTTATACCGAGATGTCAATGAATCCGCAACGGATAGCGACTGAATCCGGCAAATTAACTCTTTCTGAAACAGCTCTCTCTTTGCCCGTGAGTTCCGCTACAGTACTCTATGCGGATATCGTTTATGGTTTGTGAGTTGTTTTAGGAAAAAACTATGTCTGACTCGCCGATCGCTCTAGACTCACTGGCTGATCTTATGGCTCAGCTGATTGGGCTGACGCTTGACCCTGAGCATCGACCCGGCGTAATTGCCAACATGGAACGAAATGCGGCGATCGCTCAGCGGGTGATGGAGTTTGAATTGTCTGATGAAATTGAGGCTGCTCCAGTTTTCCAACCTTAGCTTGAAAGTGCCGCTAACGTATTAGTTGGGTAAACAGCAGTTAGTTTGTCTTAGAGAAGCTCATCCAGATTATGGATCATCTCGGAAGTGGAGATTGGGAGGGGTTTAAATGGCTAGGTCTCAGTTTATTTGCGCTATTTGGCACAGTTATAGGAATAGTGTTTGCCTTCATCATTAGTTTCATCGTTTATCAGTTTGTTAAATCAAAAACCAATAATGACGATGATGAAGTTAATTTAATTCTTTTCTGTACGCTATGTGGTTGGTCAAGTGGGCTGTTGCTAACGCTTTTGACTGCTATGGTGGCAATCGCATGCAACGAGGAATCCAAGAAGTGCGTTTATTCAATTTCATCCAACATAGCCGAATCATCGGTTGTAGCGATCGGAATTCTACCGTCTTTGGGTGTAATCGTAGGAGCCATAATATATTGGCGGTGGTTGAGGGTGCATTGAAGCTATGGGGTTAGACCTTCGCTTTCAGTCAATGCCTGATGCTTGCAGACTGCTTGCACGATCGCGTCATGAACCAGATTTTGGCGCCAATCTTGAGTTTTTCAAATCCTATGCTCTAACATCCCAGGAGGAGTTAGACCATCGTGCTAATGATCAACTCTTCATTGAGTTTGTTCATGAGGTACGTCAGGCAATTGATCATTATCCGGGAATTGAACATCGAAACCTGTACCTGGGTCGCAGCTGGGATATGCTCTACTATCTGCTCTCAGAAGGACGGCGAAAGGGCGAACCAAAAGACTGGACTCATTGGGTTGAGAAGGCAATATTTGGCGGTGAGATACTGAACGAGGCAACCCAAACCACGATCGGTTTTCCTATTCGTTACCTGTCTCCAGTTGAAGTATGTCATGTTCAAGACAAGCTAGAGACAGTAACCCTAGAAATGCTTCGTTCTCACTGGAATCCACAGGCAATGAGAGAAGCTGAAATTTACAAGATTCATGTCGAGGAAAATGAAGACTGCTGCAAATGGGTACAAGAAGATTTTGAGAAGCTGAGAGCTTTCTATGCATTGAGCGCAGGGCATGGCGAAGGAGTGCTGGCTTTCGTAGGGTAAAGTCTATAAACGTGAGTACGTAGCCGAATACTGCGTTAGATCAGCGGAAGAAGAGCGATCGCTATACCAGAGCAGCTATTTGCTGCTATTTAAACTGTAAGTTCACCTTAGGAATCAGGAATGGCAATCAACTTGGAACAGGCAGACGCGATCGCTATTGCTACAGCAGTACGATCGCAAGAGATTAGTGCAGAAACGGTTGTTCGGTCGTCTTTGGATCGGATCGCAAAGCATGATCCGGCTTTAAACAGCTTCACAGCCGTTTTGAAGGAACAGGCGATCGCCGATGCGCAAGCAGTGGATAAGGCGATCGCCCAAGGCAAAGATCCAGGCAGTTTGGCAGGGGTGCCGTTCGCCGTCAAAAATTTGCTGGATATCAAAGGTCTGCCAACTCTGTCTGGTTCCAAGATCAATCAAGATCGCCCGCCTGCCACTGAGGATGCCTTCACCGTCACGGCATTGAAACAAGCAGGAGCCGTTTTGGTGGGTGCCCTGAATATGGATGAATATGCCTATGGCTTTGTCACCGAAAACAGCCACTATGGCGACACTCACAATCCCCATGACTTAAGCCGAGTGGCGGGTGGGTCTTCAGGCGGATCGGCAGCAGCAGTTGCCGGAGGACTGGTGCCGCTGACTTTAGGTTCCGACACCAACGGCTCGATTCGCGTCCCCTCTTCCTTTTGCGGCATTTTCGGACTCAAGCCCACCTACGGCAGAATCTCTCGATCGGGCGCATTTCTGTTTTGCAGCAGCTTGGATCATCTGGGACCGTTTGCTCGATCGGTACGCGACATTGCGGCAAGCTTTGACCTGATGCAGGGCGCAGATCCCCACGATCCGGTTTGTACACAGCGATCGCCAGAGTTTTGTCTGCCGCAGCTAGGGCTGGGCATTGAGGGACTGCGGATTGCGATCGCTGGCGACTACTTCACCCGTGGTGCTGAACCAGAAGTTTTTGCTGCCGTGGAAAAAGTGGCGCTGGCGCTAGGCGCAACTCAGCGTGTCATCCTGCCGGAAACCGATCGCGCTAGAGCCTCGGCGTATATCATTACGGCCTGCGAAGGCAGCAATCTCCACCTAGCAAGGCTGAAGTCTCGTCCTCAAGATTTTGATCCGGCGACCCGCGATCGCTTTTTGGCGGGCACCATGATTCCCAACACCTGGTATTTGCAGGCGCAGCGGTTTCGGCGTTGGTACCGCGATCGCGTTCGCGAAGTTTTTCAGTCGGTGGATCTGATTTTGGCCCCGGCGACTCCTTGCCCCGCACCGCTAATTGGTCAACAAATGATGACATTGGATGGACAGGAGATGTTGGTGCGTCCTAACTTGGGAATATTCACCCAACCCCTTTCATTTATTGGCTTACCGATTCTGTCGGTGCCGATTCAGAGACCTCATGCCCTACCGATCGGGGTGCAAATCATCGCTGCTCCTTACAATGAGGCGTTAATCTTGCGAGCCGCAGCATTCCTAGAAGCCCAAAATGTGGTGTCTGCCCCCGCAATCGCAACTTTCTCTCAATCTGTATAGTTTAAAGAGTTTCCTTCGACGGAAGTTAATCAACTTAAGCACTTATCCTGCCCAAAGCTCAAGATTTTGCGAAGTTAAGTTCAAAATCTTTACGGAGCTGGTGCTGCTTTGTCAGACTGCTTCAAGTGCAGGCTGCTCGAAGTATAGGCCGCTTAAGGTGTGAGCGATCGCCCGTCTAGCCGGAAACCCCATACAGTGAAGGAAAAAATAGTAGATGAGCGTTTTGGCTTGGATTGTCCTAGGTCTAATTGCCGCTGCCTTGGCTCGGCTAATCAATGAAGGCGGAAATGTATTTACAACCAATGTTTTAGGGATTATTGGCGCATTAGCCGGGGGCTATGTTGGGAAAGTGCTTCTGGGCGTGAGTACCTCGGCTCAAGTGCTGAACCTCAATGCCATTATGTGGGGAATTTTGGGAGCGGTGGCAGTCATGGCTCTCTGGAGCTGGCACGTCAAGAAATCGAGTTCATAGAGCTGCATCAAGGATGCCAGAGGATTTGATGGTGATGATTAGGGGGTAGGGAAGGCGATCGCCTTTTCATCCAGTTGAGATAGATCTATGGGAGGGGCATAGGGCATACCCTATGCCCCTCCTGCATTCGTTTACGGCTCTGGGATGGCAAGTATAATTCAGCTATAAGCCCTCCGCAGTTTGCTGGAAAACAGGATGACAGAGGAAGCAGAAGCCCCGACGAAAGTCTTCATCAGTTATAGCTGGGATTCAGATGAGCATAAGGAACATGTGTTAGCAGTAGCAAATACGCTACGTAAGACCTGGGGAATTGATGCAGATATAGATCGGTATGTTCGAGCCGAACCTCCCTATACTCCTGTCCAAGGGTGGGATCTGTGGATGCAGGAGAAGATTGAATGGGCTGAGTTTGTACTCATAGTCTGTACTGAGACATACAAGCAGCGGTTTGAGGGAAAGGAAGAGCCTGGGAAAGGTCTAGGCGTTTCCTGGGAAGGAACCATTATTAGGCAACATCTTTATAACGCTCAGTTAGAAGACGCTAAGTTTATTCCAGTTGTATGCGCTTCGCCTGACCTAGCCCATGTTCCTTTGATACTGAATTCTAGAGACAAGTATGGACTTGATAACGAAAAAAGCTACAGAGAGCTTTGCTATCGTCTTAGACGGCAAAATACTGTTATAAAGCCAGAACTTGGAGTCGTGAAACTGGAGTTGCCTCCTGACCCAAAGTTTTTTTCTCCCCAATCTTCTCAAAAACCCTCAATAGAGTTTCCACCTGCTTTTGCAGAGCAAAGGGATCTTGAACAACAAGTTCGAGAGCGATGCCGTCAGAAGATTATGGCTCAGCACAGCCGGATGCGGTTGCTGAGTGGTGAAGAGATTGGGGTTGATCAGCTTTATGTGGATGTGTGGTTGCTGAATCGATCGCCCCGTACTTATCAAGTTTCGCAGGATAAACTGCTGAAAACTTTTGATTTACGGAACGACCGCTTGGGGTTGGGTGATCGGATCAAACGTAATCCCGGCTTTGAGGTTGCCAACGCAAATTCTAAACTGGTGATTCTTGGTAAGCCAGGATCGGGAAAAACGACTTTTCTAAAGCACCTAGCAGTGAATTGGTGTAAAGGTCAATTTCAACAGGAGTTTGTAGCTGTCCTGATTGAATTTCGCCGAATTCAAGATGGGCAATGGAATCTCCTGGATGAGATTGATAAAGAATTGGGACTAGAAAATTGGAGATCGTCTAGAGAGTGTCTTAAAAAAATTAAAGAATTAAAAAATCAGGAATCCATAACACTGACGCAGCTACAACAGCAAGTGAGGCAACTAGAACAGCAAGTGGATCAATTACGGCATCAGGTGAAAGATCTTCTGAAACACGGCAAGCTCTTGGTGCTGATGGATGGGTTAGACGAGGTATCGACAAGTAAATTGCGTCAAATAGTGCAGAGTCAACTCCACCGGATTGCGGAAGACTACCCAAAAAATCGATTGATTTTGACATGTCGTACTCAAATTATTAAGTCTATTCCCGTTGGATTTACTTCAGTAGAAGTGGCAGATTTTAGTGCAATACAGGTAAGGCAGTTTGTTCGTAACTGGTTTATGACAAGTGGCAAATCTGATGCGGAAGTAGCGCAGCAGTGGGAAATACTAAAATATGCCATGGACAAAAATCCGGCACTGAAAGAACTGACGGTAACTCCAGTGTTGTTGAGTCTCATATGTTTGGTGCTGCACGATGAGGGAGAAATTCCCTTGCAAATAGATGATCTATATCAGAGAAGTATTAAGTTGCTACTGGATAAGTGGAATACTGAAAAGCAGATTGATGGATGGGAGATAGGAAGTAAAGCTTATGGAGAATTGAGCGTTGAGCGCCGAGAAGCCTTGCTGATTGACATTGCAACTCGCAAATTTCCCCAGAATTTTGTGCTGTTTAACCAGAAGGAGATTGCGGCTCATATCACTAAATTTTTACAGCTTGCTAACCCAGTGGAAGGAGTCACAGTTCTGAGAACCATTGAGGCACAGCACGGGTTGCTAATTGAGAGAGCAGACGAGCTATGGTCATTTTCCCACTTAACTTTTCAAGAATATTTCACCATCCGCTGGCTAACTCAACTTTCCCCTGAGAAATTAGCTGAAAAGATCGACAATCGGAAATGGCAGGAAGCAGTTAAGCACCTAATGAAATCGCAACAGCCTACCGATCGTCTAGTGTGGCTGATTAAGCAGGCGATTGATCAGTCCATTGCCAAGGAATCCACCTTGCAAAAAATTCTGGTCTGGGTACTTGAAAAATCAGAGTCTATGCCAGCGCACTGTAAGCCTGCTGCCAGTAGAGCTATATATCTTGCTCTTGACCTCGCCCTCGACCTTGCCCACAATCGCGCCCTTGTTCTTGTCCGTACCCTCGCTAATGCCCTCGACCGCGCCCTCGACCCTGCCCTTGACCACGCCATTGCCCGTACTCTTGTCCTTGCCCTTAAACTCGACCTTGCTCCTGAATTGACAAACGCACTTGGGCAACCAAGGGAAACGCTATCTGCAGCCGCCGCAGATAGCAGAACATTTCAGCAATGGTGGCGATCAAATGGAGCAGAATGGGTTGAGCAATTCCAGCAAGTGATGATTCAATATCGCAATCTTAGATATGACTGGCAGATCACCGATGAGCAAAGGCAACAACTCAAACGTTACTATGATGCCAACCAATTCCTGATTGAACTCATGAAAAATGAGGGAGAGGTCAGTGCGTCCGTCCGTGCCAAAATCGAAGATAGCCTGCTGCTGCCTTGGGAAGAGCTGCAACGCCGCCACCCAAACACTTACGGGCAGCCTCCATTTCCCTAACAGACAAAGCAAACGAGAAGCACGATCGCTCTTCATCCTCATTCAATCCAGCGCCATGTGCTGAGGTACAACGCTGAAGCTTTGAGCTGCAAAGGCGATCGTTCCAGCTACAATGCCGAACTTCTGAGGTTCAGGTGTGATACTAAAAGGTACGTGCGTCATTCTCAGAACATGGATAGCCTAATTTACCTGTTTATAAGATTTATAAGACTCAACATTAGAAACCATCCCATTTGGCGTGATCTCGCCCAAGCTCTACAACAGCTTGATGCCAAAAGCATTGCCGCCCATCATCTGCAAGCCTGCAACGCTCAAATCAATGGCTACTGGGACGAAGATAACTTTTATGAAGTGATCCAGTTTACTCAACCGCCTGATCCGGTGCTAATTGACAGTTCTTTAGGCGTTACCCCCGGAAATTTAGAACGTAGTCATTGGCTATAGCTCAGATTTAGCCTCACCCTTAATCGAGCAGTTGACTCTCAGCACCCCGATCGCCCAACTAACCCTGTATTGGGTGAGCTAAATCTAATCTTGGATGAAACCTTGGAAGTCATTGATGAGAATTGGCTGATTGATGTCCATTCCCCTTACGTTTTAGCAACTCACTAAACGAAAAAGGGCTACCTTGTACAACAAGGCATTGCAGAAACCTCATGGCAAAATCCTCCAAACTCGAAACCCTGCTAGAGCAGCTCAATCAGCTTCGGGCTGACCCCACCTCAGCAGAGTCGATCGCCCAACTCCGCTCCATTCTTCAGAGCCGCTACGCGATCGCCATTGCTCAAGCGGCAAAGCTCGTGGGCAAATTTGAGCTTTCTACCTTACAGCCTGATCTGGTCACTGCCTTCGATCGCTGTCTCGTCAAACCCGTCGAAACTGATCCCAACTGCCACGCAAAAGCTGCGATCGCCGATGCTCTCTATCGCCTCAATGCCCACCAAGCCGATCTTTTCCTTCAGGGCATTCGCCACATTCAGCTAGAACCTGTCTGGGGTGGACAGGCAGATACCGCCGCCAAACTTCGGGGCATTTGCGCCATGGGTCTGGTGCGGATGAATTATCCTGACGCGATCGCCGAAATCGCTGACCTGCTTGCCGATCCAGAAGTTCCGGCACGGGTTGCAGCAGCCAGGGCGATCGCCTACAGCGAAAATGATCAGGGCGTGCCTCTGCTGCGGTTGAGAGTTTTGATCGGTGACGAACCCGCCGTCATTTCAGAATGTATCGCTGCTCTGCTAAAGCTGTCCTCCCAAAAATCGTTGGATTTGGCAACGCGATTTCTCACGGCTCCAGAACCGCAGACGCAAGAGCTGGTTGCCTTGGCGCTGGGGGAATCTCGCTTACCCGCAGCCCTTGAGATCCTCACAACCTGGTGGCAAAAACAAGCCGACCCAGAGCTGCGCCAAACGGGATTACTGGCGATCGCCATGCTGCGTACCGAAGCTGCCCTAGACTTTCTGATGACGCTGATTGCCAAAGGCAGACTCTTAGATGCCCAAAACGCGATCGCCGCCCTGCAAATCTATCGGCAAGATCCGGTACTCTGGCAGCGCGTTCAATCTGCCGCCGCCCAAAGAGAAGACGCAAGCAGCTTAGAGCTAGGCAATTAGCTTATGGGCAATTAGCTTATGGGCAATTAGCTTATGGGCAATTAGCTTGCTCCAGGCTGACGATCGCACCACAATGTGAGTCACAATATAAATAAATGTGACGACCCATTTCCTTCTTTTCATTCCGTATGGCACTGGCTCAGCACCCATCCACTCCCCACTCTTCACTCCCCATTTCTCCACTCGACTTTGATATCGCGATCGCCGGGGCGGGCATCGTTGGCTTGACCCTTGCCTGTGCCCTCAAAGACGCAGGGCTAAGAGTCGCCATTATTGAAGCGAAACCCCGTGAAGCCGGACTCAGTCAGCGTCGCGCCTATGCCATCACGCTGATGTCAGGACGAATCTTTCAGGGGCTAGGCGTTTGGGAGCAGATTTTACCCCACATTACTACGTTTAACCAGATTCGCATGGCGGATGCCGATTATTCCACGATCGTCAACCTGAAGCCAGAGGATTTGGGCACAAAATCATTAGGCTATGTGGGCGAACATTGCGTCTTAGTGCAGGCATTACTAGACAAGCTGGAAGGTGCAGACATCACCTGGCTCTGTCCGGCAGAGTTGGTGCAGGTAGACTATCAGGCAGATGTTGTGGCGCTGACGCTGGCGATCGCAGGAGAAACTCAGACAGTCCATACCCGGCTCTTAGTTGCCGCCGATGGAGCGCGATCGCCCATTCGTACCGCTGCTGGAATCACGACCCACGGCTGGCAATACTGGCAGTCTTGCGTCACTGCCGTCCTCCGTCCCGAAAAATCTCATGAAAACATTGCCCGTGAGCACTTCTGGGAAAGCGGCCCTTTCGCCACTCTGCCGCTGCCCGATAACCGCTGCCAGATTGTTTTGACTGCACCCCATGCCGAAGCCCAGCAGCTTTTGGAAAGCAGCGAGTCCGAGTTTCTGGCTGAGCTAAACCGCCGCTATGAGGGACAGCTAGGCAAGCTGGAATTGTTGAGTCCGCGCATCCTGTTTCCGGTGCAGCTGATGCAAAGCGATCGCTACACGCAGCCTCGTCTAGCCCTGATTGGCGATGCAGCGCACTGCTGCCATCCCGTCGGCGGACAGGGCTTGAACATGGGCATCCGCGATGCTGCTGCTCTGGCGCAGGTGCTGGAGGCGGCTTACCAACGCGGTGAAGATATTGGCAAAATCAGCGTTCTCAAACGGTACGATCGCTGGCGTAAGCTGGAAAATCTGGCGATTCTAGGATTCACCGATCTGCTCGATCGCATTTTCTCCAATCGCTGGCTGCCCTTGGTCGTGATTCGCCGCTTGGGTCTTCGCGTCATGCAGGTTGCCCGTCCGGTCAAGTTCTTGGCGCTCTGGCTGATGACGGGTGCAGCAGGACGACATCCTAACCTGTCGAAGCGTTAAACAAATCGGGTCAGCTGCACCCGGTAGCGGTCTTTTTTGGTAATCATCACTTCGCCGATTTCCAAGCGCCCCTTGCCGCGAATAGCAACCAGGTCACCTGACTTGAGCTGATGGCTAGTTTGGGTAATGTCCTTCCAGTTCACTCGCACATCACCTGTGCTAATCAGATCTGCCATTTTACTGCGCGACATGCCAAAACCAGCGGACGCTACTGCATCCAAGCGCATGGAGGCTTCCACGGTCGCCATTTCCTTCTTCTTGGGTTCCCGGATCTTTAGCTCACTCAGATCCATACGGCGGGTTTTCACAGGTACCGATCGCACCTGGTTCAGACTCATCTCCAAAAATTCCACGAGTTCTGGCACCACGATCGCCTGTGCCCCTCGCTCCCCTAACACCAGGATATCGCCCACCTTTTCGCGGACAATACCCGTTCCCAGGAGCGCTCCTAAAAAGTCTCGATGGGTAGCTTGATCAAACAGAAAGTTTCCCGAAATATCGATTGCTGCGATCGCCACCTGTGCGGTCTCGATCGGCAATTCTGAACGGGCGATCGCTATGCGCTGCCGCTCTGCTTGAGGATAGCCGCCCCAAGGCAACGTCACCACATCTGCCAATTTCTGGAACATCCGCTGAATATCTGCCAACTCAGGTGGCGACACAAAATCTGTGCAGACAACCTCCCAGGTTTTAATTGCCTGCTCTGCCTGGTCAATCACCCGCACCGCAGTTTCGCGTTCTTCAATTCCTTTGAGCAGATCTTCTCGCGGCAGCATATCCTCACCCGAACCGTGTTTCAAGCAATAAGCACTACACCTATTCTAACGGCTGATTCTAGGAGCTATGGCGGTCGCCAGTTTGCTTAGAACATTTTGGGTGGGGCGCTGCGCGCCCCACCCAAAATGTCCCCGTCCTAACCGCCTTGGCAATTGCCATAAAGACGGGCTGCCGCTGAAGACTACTGGGCTGCAACAGCGCGATCGCCCACTCGGAACCCTGTACCGTTCACGATTCGACCCACGCATGAGCCAGGATCAACTTCAGTCAGCTCAATCCGACCGATTGGAGAAGTCACCGTCCGCAAAACGGCTCCGGTTGCCGGATCTTTGACCTCTCGTACGACCCGCTCGATCGACAAAGTCATGCCTGTACGAAATCCATCCTGACTGCCCTTGTTAATAATCACCTCGTTGCCTGCGACATCAGCCACGATCGCCTCGATGCTCGGCAAAGAGGCTGGCAAAGCTGACAGTCGAGCAGACTCAGCAGATAGAGAGGTAGAAATCTGGCTAACCGCGTCTTCCGCTGCCTTGCTCAACAGCCCGTCCGTATTGTTGTTGTCGTTGCCAAAGGTGACTAGACCGCCTATCGAAAAGCCGCCACCGCCCTGTTTGGCTTCTCCAGTGCCCTGTGCCGTCGCCAAAATTTCTGCCGTTGTGGTGTTGACCAATCTGGCGGTCAACTGCACTTCAGCACTGTGCCGCCGACTGTTGCCGCCAATTCCCAAAATGCTGCCACCCGTGCCGCCTTCTTGCAGGTTGAAGCGCGTGACAGAACCCACAACCACGGCATCCACGCCCAAAATTCGTCCGATCTGGGCAGCGGTAGCTGGATCAATTCGTCCAGCTTGAGCCAGATTTTGTTCTGCTAGAATTGCCGCTACTTTACTCCGCTCAATGACGCTGTAGGAACCCCCTTCTACTAGCTTGTTGGTCAAGAGATCGCTTACACCTTTAGCGGGTCCCACATCACCCCAGTAGCCCCATCCAGCCGTTGTTATCCCGGTGCTGGCAAAGTCAAAGTCCAGTACCGCAATCCGCATCCGCTGCTGAGCCTGGGCGATCGTCAAGGGCTGACCTGCCATCGCAGGCAGAGTCGGCACGGACAAAGAGGGAATGGCTAAACCCGTAAGCAACAAAGCGCTGCAAGAAAGGCGAACGAATTGAGCAGATCTTTTGAGTTTCATAAATCGGCAAGTAGGTGAATTTTGGAAACGTTAGCGTCAAGCTTATGCCCTTAGACCGTTGCAGGGCAGACTGATGCAAAAACCTAATGATTATTCCCAGATATTCTCCAATATTATGCAGCGATCGGGAAAATAATCACTTTCCACTGCCTACTCTTGATCTCAATCAGTGACTGATTGAGATCAAGAGTAGGTTTTTTGGATTGCATCAATGATGGCAGTACTTATCGAATGGCTTGTGCGACTGCGCTAACTCTGCAAAAACTTCCCTAAACTATAGGTACTTAAAAGGCTTGCAAGGTTATCTATGATTGCTTCCCCTCAACAGCCATACTTCACTCCCGAAGAATACCTTCATCTAGAGGAAAATAGTCCCATTAAGCACGAATACAGGGATGGGCAGGTTTATGACATGGCTGGAGCCTCAGACGAGCATGTCACCATTTCCCTTAACCTTGCTGCTTTTCTCCGTAGTCACGTACGCGGCACCGGCTATCGGGTCTACATTGCTGACATGAAAGCTCGGATTGAGTCCATCGATCGCTTTTACTATCCTGATATCCTAGTTACTTGCGATCGGCGAGATCAAGAAACATCAACCTATAAGCGGTTTCCCTGCCTAATCATTGAAGTATTGTCTGATTCTACCGAAGCCTTCGATCGCGGGGACAAATTCGCTGATTACCAAACCCTAGAAAGTTTACAAGAATACGTCTTGATTAACGCTAAGCGGCAGCGCGTCGAGTGCTTCCGGCGCAATGAAGCAGGACTCTGGGTGCTGCAATCTTACACACCCGCCCAGAAGATCTTTCGGCTAGACAGCGTTAATTTTGAAGGGGCGATCGACGCGCTTTACGAAGACGTCATTTTTAACCTGACCGTGGACAAAAATTCAAATCAGGTTTAAGGGAATCAGCATAAATTTATATAAACTTCACGCACTCAAAAGAGATGTATCCTGCCCCAAAGATACGAGATAGAAGACTGGAGTAACCAGTACCTTCTAAAATTATGGACTTCAAAGTTAGAGAAAATTCACCCGATGGAACAGTTGTAGGGACTGTTCCTGCTAGTGCTCAAGTTCGTATCCTATCTAACGATAGAAATGGTAATGGTGTACCCGCCTTTACAGTCGGAGCAGATAGTGTCATTCGCGTAACCGATTCGAGCGAGCTTGACTTCGATAGACTTTTTTCCGATAGGAATTACAGTTTCCTGATTGCAAAGGACGGTGCTGACGATATTCTCACCGTTACAGTGGAGGATATCCAAGGGGAGACGTTTTTAGGCACAGCAGGAAATGATGTTCTGCGTTCAGGTTTTGGCTCAGCAACTTTAACCGGATTCGGCGGTAACGATCAGTTGACAGGCACTTTTGAGATAGACACTCTAATTGGCGGAGCGGGTATTGATACTCTGACAGGAGATTTAGGATCTGACCTATTCGTATTTGATGCACCCATCCGGAGTGGAGCAGATGTAATTACCGATTTTACGAGAGGAGGGCGTGAGCTTGACCGAATCGTACTGGATAGGGATATCTTCACCAAGCTCAAGACAAAGAAGCTATCTTTCGCGAAAGTTAAAGGAGCCAAAGCAGCAAGGCTGAGCAAAGCGCTTGTCGTGTATGACTCCAGATCTGGAAGCTTATTCTATAACTCCAACGCAGCTAGTCGCGGTTTTGGCAGCGATGGCGGAAAGTTCGCCCAGCTTTCCAGCGGGTTGCCTCTCTCGATTCAAAGCTTCCTTGTGCAAAATTGATTGATCTTAGGAAAACGGGTTAGGTTGTAAAGCTCTCTGTGGCTATAGCACTCCCTCAGTTAGGCTGAAGCTATATCCCTCAATCTTAAGGGATTATGAACAAACATCGGGGCAAAAGTTCCCTACCTCAGAAATCTCCCAGTATTGAGAGATTTCTGAGGTGAATTGGCAAGTTAAACGTGGGGCATCAATACTTTTCGCCCATTCTATTAACCTTGTTTTATGGAGTGCTATAAACCGCTCAGTTTCTCAAGCCCAAAATACATATAGCAGTCCTAAATTACTTGTGATACCAATTTAAATTGATGAGGCGGCAGATGATTTTCGAGAGCCGCGCTCCGCGCGGCTCTCGAAAATCATCTGCCCTGTTTGGGTCTTAAATTGGTATGAGATGAGTTGTGATACCAATTTAAGACCCATTTGAGATTGCCATAGCGCTATCTAATTGAGTTAGGACGAGTTATTTTTGAGCGCGGCGCCGCGCTCAAAAATAACTCGTCAGCTCTAGACGTGTGGCACTATACATCCAATCTGTCTAAAGGCACGTATTTAAAGGAGTCAATTGATGAATCATATGACGTAAGGTATGTTTAACTCTGCGTTCGCTGATTCTCCAAACTAATTGCCAAGAACAATGGACTCACAAAGCTCCGACCTGCCCTTGAGCGTCAAATCGCTTTCTCCTGATCTGTCCGATGTTGACCTGCTTCTTGTCCTCAGAAATGGTCATACTCAGGCTTTAGGAATGATTTACGATCGCTATTCTCGGTTGGTTTACAGTTTGGCATTCAAAATATTGGCGAACGCTGAGGAGGCTGAAGATGTCACTCAAGAGATTTTTGTCTCTCTCTGGCAGCGAAACGCCTACAATCCTGCGCGCGGCTCTCTGAGTAGCTTTCTAACCACCATGACTCGTTCTCGCTCAATTGATAGGTTGCGATCGCGAGGAAGCCGCTATAGATTTTTGCAGCGCTGGGAAGGAATTGTCCAAAGCGAAACGGTAATGGCAACACCTCTAGAGCAGGTCTCTATGGGAGAGCGATCGCAAATCATTCGGGCTGCGCTAGAGGAACTTGCCCCCAACGAGCGTCAGGTTCTAGAAATTGCCTACTATGGAGGGCTAAGCCAATCTGAAATTGCTGAGTCCTTAAACATTCCTTTAGGAACCGTTAAAACTCGCTCTCGTCAGGGCTTATTGAAGCTTCGCCAAGCGCTTCAAGGCTATGTCTAACCCCAGATAAACTAGATCAAACTTTTTATGTAGAGTCTGCTTCTTAAGGGTCTACTTTTCATACTTGAGTGTAAAAGTCAGCGTCTAATCTCCGCCACCCTATTTTCCACAATTCGTCACTCACTTGCAAATCATGACTTCTGCACTTCCTAGTAACTGGCAAGAACTAATAGCAGGTTACGCTCTAGGCGATCTCAGCCCAGAAGAGGCAGAGGAACTACAGCACTTGCTGGCAGAAAACCCAGATTTAATAGCTGAAGTCGCCTCTCTTCAAGAAGTATTGGCTTTAATGCCTTATGGTTTGTCTCAGCAAGTGCCATCTACTCAATTGCGGGATTCTATTCTGATGGCAGTCGAGGCAAGCTCTGCTATGAGCAATAGCTTTACGGATAGCCCCACTAGGAATAGGTTTGTTGACAGCAAAGATAATGAACCGAATAACCGATCGATCGCCTCCCTGCAAGCGATAGGAGGTGAGGATAGTGGTTTGCCAAGCCGACGCAGAAGCGCCTGGTATGGCATAGGTGGAACGATCGCCGCAGTGGCTCTGGTGGCGTTGGGCATTGATAACTATCGTCTTCGGCAGGAAACCCAGCAAGCTAAATCTGTGATTGCAGCCCTTCAGCAGCGGGGAACACAGACGATCGCCCTGGAGGGAACCCAGGAAGCAAACGCAGCTTCAGGCAGTCTGCTCATTGCCGAGAGTCGTCAAGTGTTTATGGTGGCAAAGGATTTGCCTGTCCTCCCAGAGGGGCAGGTGTATCGGCTTTGGGCAATGCCTTCTAGCGGCAAAAACCCTGCTTTCTGCGGTCAGTTTAGCGCCAAAACAAATGGCTCCGTGACGACTCAGTGGGTTACGCCTGAAGTAAGCTGCCAATCTACTACGGTGCAAATGCTGATCACCTCCGAGAAAGCAAGTGATCCGCCACTGCCCAAAGGTTCGCTGGTGATGCAGAGCCGAATTTAGAGCAAGTGACACACTGAAGGATATTTACTTCTATCAAGACCTATAAAACGATCGCTGAGGCTTACAAAACCACTTCCTGAGCTTACTGAACAGCGATCGAGGTCTGACAAACAGTGATTAACCAAGTGAAAGCTTGGTTTGAGGCAACCCAGTCAACAGGGTTTGAAGGCAATGAGTCCAGTGATGATTGGCGAGTTGAAGCTGAACATCATCGTCAAGACAATCAACAGATCTGGGTGGTGCTACTCGGAGCAATCTCCGAGCTTTATCAACCCACCTTGGTAGTGCTCACCTAAATTACCACTACCCACGCTGCCATAGGTCTAGTCCGCACTGCCTAAAGCCAGCAAAGTGGCGTAATTATGAAGATTCAGTATATTTCCATACAAATTAACATGCTGTTATCGAGTTCTTAATCCAGCCATGAAATCCTGATTAATTGTAGGCATACATACTACTCAGTTTGTGTGTGATTTCACCGGATAGCACAATGTGTAATTCCTCTGTATTCACTAATGCTCTAACTGTTAATCTGACCAGGACAGTCGTGAGTGGAGTTCTTTTAGTTTAAGCACAAAAGTCTGCTAATCCAGACTGAGCCTTGGTGTTCATGGAGTGATTTTCTGTTTTGGCTTCGCCCAAGCGATCGCTTTCACGGTTGCCCAGCCCTGCATGAAGTCGAGAATCTCATATCAAGCTAAGTGCGTTTTCTGAGTAAGGCGCATTTTAATTTTGCGTGGCTTACGGCATCTCCATGTCTTCTTAAGGCAAGGTTCAGTCGTTAGTGCGCTGATTTCAAAATCTTGGCTAATCCCAGGATAAATCCTAGAACAACCGCATCTATATTCCATTCATCTTTTAAGGTTCCTCCAAATGGCAGCAATCAGTTTAACCGGAACAACTTACACCGAAAACTTTGATACTTTGGCAAGTTCCGGCACCAGTTCTACTTTGCCTAACGGTTGGGTAATTTCTGAGTCTGGAACAAATGCAAATGCAGTCTACACGGCTGGAACAGGTAGCTCAAATGCGGGCGATACCTACAGCTTTGGAGCCGCCAGCAGTCCTGAAAGAGCACTGGGCGGTCTACAATCTGGCAGCTTAGTGCCAACAGTGGGCGCAAGCTTTACCAACGATACAGGCTCAATCATTACGGCGCTCACCATTGCTTATACGGGAGAGCAGTGGCGTTTGGGAACGTTAAACAGAGCCGATCGCATCGATTTCCAATACAGCCTAGATGCCAGTTCTCTAACGACAGGCACTTGGACTGACGTGAATGCGCTTGACTTTACGGCTCCAGTCACCACAGGCGCTGTAGGCTTACTCGATGGCAACGCCGCCGCCACCACCCTCAGCAATGCCATTGCGGGCTTGTCAATTCCACCGGGAGCGATCGTCTGGATTCGCTGGAATAGCTTTGATGCGCCGGGAGCCGATGATGGTTTGGCGATCGACAGCTTCTCTATCACCCCAACCGTTGGCTCGGTGCCGACAACGCCGATTGTCACCCTGGCTGCCCAAGACGCAGCCGCTGCTGAAGCTGCCCAAGACCCCGGCACCTTCCGGATCACGCGCACAGGCGATACTGCCAGCGCCTTGACTGTGACTTATGCCCTCAGCGGGACGGCTGCGACCAACGACTTCACGCCTGCTCTCACGGGAACGGCTACCCTGGCGGCGGGGCAAGCTTTTACCGACATCACGATTACGCCTGTGGATGACGCTCTGACCGAAAGCAGCGAAACCGTGACCCTGACCCTGGTTGACGCTGACGCTTACGATGTCGGATCTGCCAGCACAGCGACCGTGACGATCGCAGATAATGATGCGGCAGCGGGTGCAACTCGGATTCGCGACATTCAAGGCTCTGCCCACCTTTCGCTACTGAATGGTCAGGCCGTGCGAAGTGTGCCCGGAATTGTGACTGCGATCGCCTCAAACGGTTTTTACATTCAAGACCCCACGCCCGACACCAACGATGCGACCTCAGAAGGAATTTTTGTCTTCACAACCAGTGCCAGCATCTTGGGCGCGCGCGCAGTGGGTGAAGCGGTGTTGGTCAGCGGTACGGTTAGCGAATTTCGTCCGGGTGGAAATGCCGACAACTTGACCATCACGCAAATTTCCAATAACAGCAGCGTGCAGTCGCTCAGCGTCACCGCCTGGACAAATGCTCCGACTACGACGATCGCCCCGACTGTTCTGGGCAATGGCGGACGGGCAATTCCTACCTCGGTGATTGACAACGATGCCACCAATGTGGAAAGCAATGGCACCTTTGATCCCGCTCAAGATGGCATTGACTTCTACGAAAGCCTAGAAGGCATGGTCGTTCAGGTTAATAATCCAGTTTCCACATCCCCTACTGCCAGCTTCGGATCTTCTGAGGAAATCTGGGTGTTGGCAGATAACGGTGCCAATGCAACCAGCCGCACCAGCCAGGGAGGCAGCCTGATTACGTCAAGCGATTTCAATCCAGAGCGGATTCAGATTGATGATTTGAACAATTCTTTGGGGCTACCCAGCGTGAACGTTGGGGCACAGCTCAGCACGATTACAGGCGTAGTCAGCTACGATTTCAATAACTACGAAGTTTTGGTTTCGGCGGTTCCTACGGTCGTGCAAGCTTCGTCCCTACAGAAAGAAGTCACCAACTTAACGGCTAGCGCAAACCAGCTCACCATCGCCACGTTCAACGTAGAAAACCTCGACCCTGGCGATGGCGCAGCTCAGTTTAATGGACTGGCCAGTGTGATTGTGGGCAATCTGAAGTCGCCCGATATCCTTAACCTCGAAGAAATTCAGGACAACAACGGGGCAACCAATAATGGTGTGGTGGATGCCAACGTAACCCTGCAAACGCTGATTGATGCGATCGCAGCCGCCGGAGGGCCTACCTATGAATACCGTCAGCTCAACCCAGTCAATAATCAAGATGGCGGCGAACCGGGCGGCAATATCCGCGTGGGCTTCTTGTTCAATCCCAGCCGGGTCAGCTTTGTGGAAGGATCGCTGCAACGCTTGACCGATGCCAATCTGGCGGATGGAGATGCCTTTGCCAGCAGCCGCAAACCTCTGGTCGGCAAATTTGTCTTCAACGGACAGGATGTAACCGTTGTCGGCAATCACTTCAACTCTAAAGGGGGAGATCAACCCCTGTTTGGCCCGAACCAGCCTCCGGTTTTGAGTAGCGAAGCGCAACGCAACCAGCAGGCCACGATCGTCAAAGACTTCGTGCAAGGAATTATAGCTACCGATGCCAACGCCAATGTGGTTGTGGCAGGTGACTTGAATGACTTCGAGTTTTCCAATCCGCTCAGCATCCTAGAGAGCGGTGGCTTGACGACGCTGGTCGAAACTCTGCCAGCGAACGAGCGTTATACCTATAACTTTCAGGGAAATGCTCAGGTGCTGGATCACATCTTGGTGAGCAGCAATCTGCGCAGCAACCTGGATGGCTTTGATGTAGTTCATATCAACTCTGAGTTTGCGGATCAGATCAGTGACCATGATCCGGTTATTGCCCGCTTTAATCTAACTGCGCCGAATCGCGCCCCGATCGCCAATAATGACAGCGGCTTCACAGCCAACCAAAATGCGGCAAAGCTAATTCCGATTGCTGCTTTGCTCGCCAACGACACTGACCCAGATGCCAACTCAACGCTATCTATTCTGGCCAACGGATTTAGCGATGTTGTGGGCGGCAGCGTTGCCTTGAACGGCAGTAACGTGGTTTTCACGCCAAACGCCAGCGGTACGGCCAGCTTCAAATACACCCTGAGCGACGGGAGCTTGACGAGTCAGGCGATCGTCACTTTGGAAGTGGGCAAAACCATTGATACTGGCAATGGAAAAGATACCGCAACGGGCACCGCTGGCGATGACCTCTTGCAGGGCGGCAATGGCAAAGACACCCTCATAGGCAATGGCGGTGATGACACCTTGGTGGGCGGAAACGGGGTGGATATCCTCAATGGCGGAGCTGGCAACGACACGCTTAACGGTGGCAATGGCAACGATATTTTCGTGCTTGCTGGCAGTAGCAACGGCACCGACACAATCCAGGACTTTGCGCCTAGACAAGATCAGATTGGCCTATCAGGGGGACTGAGCTTCGGTCAACTGAGCTTTGCCGATGTCAACGGCAGTGCCGCAATTCGCCTGGGCGCTGACACGTTAGCGCTGTTGGTTGGAGTAACGGCTAATCAACTGGTTCCATCCAGTTTTGTCGCCGTTTAACATTTGCATTTTGCAACCCTTCGACTGAAGTCAGCGTTGCAGATTCTCACCCACAAATTTTTTGAGCAGAGAGCGTAGCTCTCTGCTCAAAAAATTTGTTTATTTAATCAATTAAATGCGGATGAAAGGACTTGAACCTTCACTTCGTGAGAAACTAGAACCTAAATCTAGCGCGTCTACCAATTCCGCCACATCCGCGTGGGTCAGTAGACAATGGTAGCAGAAATTTTTCGAAATTGAGCGATCGCTTCCACAAACTCTCCTGCTGAACCTCATTGCTAGAGAAGAATACTTCTAGGTTAAGACTTTCGGGTTAAAATCAAGAGCGGAAATTCTAGACGGTATGAATTCGGATGCGATCGCCGCAAAGCCTTCCGTCAGCTTATTTCCCCATCACAATTTCAATCCCTTCACGACTCTGACCCATGCCAACCTACTACTATGCCTTAGCCAGTCGGCGATATATCTTGGAAGATGAACCGACTGAAGAAGTCTTGAAAGAGCGCATCCGCAACTACCGGGAACAGGAAAAAGAAATTGATTTTTGGCTAGTGCATCAGCCTGCTTTTTTGGAAGCGGCAGAAATGGCAACCGTCAAAGCCAAATGTCCTCAGCCTGCGGTGGCGATCGTTTCTACTAATCAACAGTTTATTACTTGGCTGAAGCTGCGGTTAGAGTATGTGGCGATCGGTCAGTTTCAAGCTCCTACAGATGCCATCCCCGATCCGCTAGCTTCTCTGTCGTCAGTATAGGCAGCATCAATATAGGCAGCATCAATGGCAATGTGTTATCCGCCTCTGAGTCTGGCGCCTTGACTCCCCTTTACCATAACTATTCCAGGGTTGCAGTCTGCCACTACTCTCCCATCTAAGGAATAATGCTATGGGTCTTTGCTCTCGATGGTTTTTTCAACACCTACAACAGACTACTTTGTTAAACAGTTTGCTATCGCACAGTTTGCTACTACCACATCGGCGCGGGTTCCATTCGATCGCGGGTTTTGCCATGAGCCTGTCAGCTTTTGGGATGGTGCTGGGAATCTCTCAAGATCTGTTGGCGCAGCCACTAATGCCGCAGCCCCTAATGCCGCCATCCCTGATCGCTCAGGCTTTGCCCACCTGCCAACCTCCTCAAGAAAATCAGTTTTTGCTGCTGGTGCTGAATCAGCGATCGGATACCCAGACGCAGCTCAAACAGCTCCTTCCCGCTAGCGCTGTGCTGACTCCCTGCGACTACCTCAGCAATAGCGTCGTGCGAGTGGAGGGCTTTTCTAGCGCCGAGATTGCCAATGCCTGGGCGAAATATATCAACGATCGCATTGGGCTTCAGGCTTTTGTGGCGCGTTCAGCAAACTCGGCGATCGTGACCACTCCATCTTTAGCTCAGCCTCAAGCTCCAACCGCACTCCCCACCTCAGCCCCAACCTCCACTGAGGGCGTTCCCCGCTCAGTTCCAGAAGCCTACAACCCTCAGCCGTTGGGCACAGGCTATGCGGTGTTAGTCAACTATTTCAATCGACCTGAAGCCGCCGCTGATGTGGGTCAAATTACCGCTGGCGCAGTAGGCTTGGTCGCCTACAATCAGAACCCTTACCTGCTAGCGATTTATACCAACAGCGAAACCAGTGCTGCCAGTATGCTGAGAACACTGAGCGATCGGGGCTTTACGGCTGTGATGGTAGACAGTCGTCGGGTAGTGCTGCTCAAACGGAATGTGGCAAATTAATCTGCCTACTTAAGCCCTACTTAAGCCCTACTTAAGCCCTACCCTAGACTATTCCCCTCAAGCTACTTTCTAGTAAGCGGGTGCGGCGATCCACGAAACAATTACCCCCAGCGCAGAACCTGCAATCACCTGTACGGGGGTATGCCCCAACAGTTCCTTGAGCCGCGCTTCACTGAAAGTAGGATTTTCATGGAAAAGCTCGTCCACCATTTGGTTTAAGATGCGCGCCTGTTTACCTGCTGCTTGACGCACGCCAGCCGCGTCATACATGACAATAATCGCAAAACAAAAGGCAATGGCAAAATCGCCACTCGCCCAGCCTGACGTTTGCCCAATACCTGTTGCCAGAGAAGTCACGAGAGCAGAGTGAGCGCTAGGCATCCCCCCAGTTTCTACTAACGTGCGAAAGTTGACCTTGCGATGCCACACAAGCTCAACAATGACCTTAAGGACTTGAGCCAAGAGGCTGGAAAAAATTGCAATGAATAAAATGTGATTATTCAGGAGATCGGGAAAATCCTGCATGGTGCGGCTCAGAAATTAAAGGGAAAAGTTTAGAAAAGAAGAGAAGGCTGCACGAGTCAAGAGCAGGGATCGAGGCAGCATTGCGTCCTCTCAACCCGAAGTTAAAACCCAGGTTTGTCATCTAAGCTGGCAATCTCAATGCTTCCGGGCAGTGATATAGTCGGCGATCGCCATCAGCGGCACAGCTTTTTCGCCAAAGGCAGCGATCTCGGCTTTTGCCTCTAGAACAAGCTGATTGGCTTGCCGCCTCGACTCGTCAATGCCCCAAAAGCTGGGATAGGTAGCTTTCTGAGCCTGAAGATCTTTACCTGCCGTCTTGCCCAACTCTTCCTGAGTGGCAGTAATGTCAAGGACATCATCAATAATTTGAAAGGCTAAACCAATATTTTGGGCGTAGCGAGACAGCCGTTGCAGATCTGGGTCAGGGGCATTTGCCAGTATCGCACCGCAGACCACCGAGGCTTCCAGCAGCGCTCCTGTCTTATGCCGATGGATAAAACTCAGCGTTTCTAGGGTAACATCTGGATTGCCTTCAGATTCCAGATCCACGACCTGGCCGCCCACCAAGCCAGCGGCTCCTACGGCTTTGGCTAGCCGCACCACCACCTGTAAAATCTGCGCAGGGTTGACCTGGCGCGTTTGCAGAGCAATAAATTCAAAAGCATAGGCTAGCAGCCCGTCCCCGGCAAGAATGGCAATGTCTTCGCCATAGACCTTGTGGTTGGTCAGCTTGCCCCGACGGTAGTCGTCGTTATCCATCGCGGGCAGGTCATCGTGAATCAGAGACATTGTGTGAATCATCTCTAGAGAACAGGCGGCAGGCATAGCCATGTCTACTGTGCCGCCCGCCAGCTCGCAGGTGGCGAGACAGAGAATCGGGCGGAGTCGCTTGCCACCCGCCATCAGAGAATAGCGCATGGCTTCATAAATCTTTTCGGGATAGGTGACGGCGATCGCTTTTTCCAAAGCAGATTCTACCTGAATTTGCCGCTGCTTTAGATAGCCCAGCAAGTCAAAAATTTGCGCAGCTTCATGGGCTAGCGCGGTAGTCAGCACCCTGCCCTGATCGGTCGTACTCGTCATCTCCCTCATCTCCCCTAGAGCGCTAAACGTTGGCGATAGCTCCATACTGTATTGTGCAACAGCATGGTCACGGTCATTGGTCCAATCCCACCTGGAACCGGAGTAATCCACTCAGCAATTTCTTGAACGCTATCAAACTTTACATCTCCTACCAGACGAGATTTGCCGTTAGCATCGGTCACGCGGTTAATGCCGACATCAACGACTACAGCGCCGGGTTTTACCATATCGGCGGTGACTAGCTCCGTTTTGCCGATCGCCGTCACCAGAATATCGGCGCTGCGGGCAACAGCCGCTAAGTCGGGCGTGTGAGAATGGGCGATCGTTACGGTGGCGTTGGCTTCTAGCAGCATCAGCGCCAAAGGCTTGCCCACCAGAATACTGCGCCCAATCACAACCGCGTGTTTGCCCTGGGGAGCGATCGCGTACTCTTCCAGCAGCCGCATTACCCCGGCGGGTGTACAGCTTCTTAGCCCAGTTTCACCCCGCACCAGTCGCCCCATGTTAACAGGGTGCAGTCCGTCCGCATCTTTATCCGGGTCAATTTGATTCAGCAGCGCCACTGAGTCTAGGTGATCGGGCAAGGGAAGCTGGACTAAAATGCCGTCCACGCGATCGTCTTGATTGAGAGCCTGAATTCTCCGTGCCAGCTCTGCTTGGGAGGTATCTGTGGGTAGGTGAGTGCCATAGGAGGCAATGCCCACCCGTTCGCAGGCTTTCTCCTTGCCTCGCACGTATGCCGCGCTAGCAGGATTGTCGCCCACCATAAGAACCGCCAAACCGGGTACGCGACCCGACTGAGCTTGAAGTGTTTTCACCTGCTCAGTCAGTTCTGTTTGCATTCGAGCGGCAAGGGCTTTACCATCCAGTAAACCTGCGCCATCTAGTAAACCAGCCATACTTTTAGCTTTGCGTGACCAACCGAACTTATTAATTTTGCTCGATTAATGGGAAAGTGCCAAAAAAATTGCCTAAAGTTCTTCGGTAAAATTCTAGTCTCTCAGATAGTTGACCCGCTTACTCAAAGGGTTGAACGGGGCATGACTCAATCGGGGGATGAATTTTTGTGTGAGAGGGGCGCTCCGCGCCCCTCTCACACAAAAATTCATCCCTAAAATCAGCAACGCCAATTGAACGGTTATCCTGAGTTAGGTTACTTCTTTTGAAATCGCTACCCTTCTTGAAATTTAGGACGCTTGCTGATGAGTACGCCTGATGATTCTCGTGCCGCTGTAGCGATCGCCCTACTCTACCAAAACAGCCAGTTTTTGATGCAGTTACGGGAAGAAAAGCCTGAAATTGCCTATCCTGGGTGCTGGGCATTTTTTGGTGGACATCTGGAGCCAGGAGAATTGCCAGAGGAAGGAATGCGGCGAGAGCTAATCGAAGAAATTGGCTATGCCCCTCCCAACCTGCTCCCATTTGAGACCAATACGCAAGATCCGCACTTTATTCGTTACGTCTTTCATGCGCCGCTGACTGTGGAGCTAAAAACTTTAGAACTCAATGAAGGATGCGATCTCGGACTCGCGACCCTAAAAGAGATCCGTCAGGGTAGTCGCTACTCCGATCGCATGGGAAAAACTTATCCGCTCGGCAAGCCGCATCAAGAAATTCTGCTGAGTTTCATTCAGCAGCAGGCAATGTCATGAGCGCTATGTTATGAGCGCTATGTCATGAGCGTTATGTTATGAGCGCCATGAGCGATCGGCAATCTAAACCAAACCAGAATGGCACAGGTAAAATCTCAGCACCCTATTCAAAAGCTCCAGCCTTATAGCATTCGAGAGAGCACTAAGGCAAAGCACGTCAGCATCAAAATCTCTCATTTGGGCGAGGTCGAAATTGTCGTCCCCAGAGGCTTCGATCGCCGCAAGCTGCCCGAAATTTTAGAAAAACGGCAAGATTGGATTGCCAAAACGACTCAACGCATCGTTGCCGAGCGACAGTCTTTTGGAGCGGAGCCAGAAACTGAGCTGGAGTTGCCTATCCACCTGAGTCTGCGATCGCTGCCCGAAGACTGGACGATCGGCTATCAGCCCATGCCGACCTGGAAACTGACCACAGACCCCGCCCAACCCCACCATCTATTAGTGTCAGGGGCGATCCAGCAAAGCCCCCTTTGCTACCGTATTCTCAAGCATTGGCTGACCCGCAAGGCAGAACTCCATCTGAGTCCCTGGCTGCGTCAGGTGAGTCAGGATGTGGGTTTACCTTGCAGCGCTATTTCTGTGCGAGGGCAAAAAACCATTTGGGCAAGCTGTTCTAGCAAAAAAAACATTAGCCTTAACTACAAGCTGCTGTTTCTGCCGCCCAACCTGGTGCGCTATGTTTTCATTCACGAACTTTGTCATACTGTGCATCTGGATCACTCCGAGCGCTTTTGGTCGCTAGTAGGCGAAAAAGACCCAGACTATCGGTTTCATGACGCGGAACTGAATAAAGCCTGGTGCTATATTCCTCAGTGGATTGAGCGATCGCGAGATTGAGAAAGGAGAGTAGGATTTAGGAGTAGGCAGGAGGCAGTTTGCTGGGTGGGCGCGAGAAGACTTTTCAGCACAATAGCTGATGAGAAATCTAAGCTTGCTGTGCTAAGTCATATGTTTCTAAGTCGCATATTTTTCTGTGTGTTCTCAACCTGTTCCAAAGGATATCTATGCAACCTACGTGGAAAGAAATTTATCCTTGGATCAAGACCGCTCTACTCAACCTAGAATCTGTCGATTCTCTACTGAGACAGGTGGTAGAAAAAATTGCGTCGGTCTATGAGGCTGAATGCCTGCTCTGGGCAGGACTAGAGATGGGGGTCTCTGATGCGCTCCGCGTCTATGGTCTGTCAGAGGTGGTCAATAAATATGCCGCCAATTTTGCAGTAGAGCCGCCTCTGGATAGCGATCGCCCTAGCCCCTTTCAGCCTGATTCCGTCCAGCCTTTTGTGCCGCGCTCCTTACCCTCCTGGCTGCTTGATCAGCAAAACTCACCGCAGATTATTCAGCTAGAAACGGGGGAGCTGATCATCCCTATTTCGAGCCGGGGAAATGGATTGGAAGATCCTAGAGGGCGCGTATCGGTAGCAAATCCGCTTCAGTTTGTGCTGCAACTGCGGCGATCGTTCGCAGGGTTACCCGTCTTTGCGCCTCCTTCTCCGCTATCCTCCTTTCCTTTCAGAAAAGAAACAGCCGCTCTTCCTATTCAAGGCTGGAATGTGGAAGAGCTGGAGTCGCTTGAGGTCGTTTGTAGCCAAGTGGGGCTGGCATACAGCGCCCTCTACTGGCGAGAGCGCCTAGAGCAATCGCGCCAACAGGCGGCTCTAATTGGACGGATCTCACGACTGCTCAATTCCACGCTAAATCCCGATGAGGTGGTCGGGCGAATTGTTGCTGAGCTGGGTTATGGGTTGCAGTGCGATCGCTCTATCTTGGTGGATTTGCGCGACAGCCCCGCCACAATCCTCGCCGTATGGGATTATCCCGAACGGCAGATGGTGGCACTAGAGGAGCGTCATATCTACCGAGAGTATTGGCAAAACATTATTGAATTATTTATGCAGGGCGGAGCATCGTACCTGCAAATGGGAGTGCATGCTCCTGAAGCCGACTTGCTGCAAGACTGGATGCGATCGATCGGAGTCATGTCAGTGCTGCTGGTACCGCTATTTATCCAGGAAGAGTTTTTTGGGGCGGTGGCGCTGTTGTCTTATCAGCAGGAGCGGGCATATTTGCTCGACGAGCTGCAAACCGTTCGGCAGGTAGCCGATCAAGCCGCGATCGCGCTGACAAACGCTCAAAACTATCAGCGTCTCTGGCGACGGCAGGTAGAGCTACGGATGCAGAATGATTCCTTGCAACAAGAAATTCTGCGAGATGACTTGACGCAGCTCATGAATCGGCGATCGCTAGAATGGGAGCTAGAGCAGCTCAGCATGGCGGCAGTCTGGACAGTTCAGTCGCCCTTTAGCGTGATTGTTTGCGACATTGACTATTTCAAAATGGTGAATGATGCCTATGGGCATTTGGTAGGTGATGAAGTGCTGGTTGAGCTATCAAAACGGGTTCAAGATCAGCTCCGACGCGGCACTCCAGCCTACCGCTACGGCGGCGAAGAATTTGTTGTAATTCTGACGGAAACGCCCTTAGACCAAGCGATCGATGTTGCCGAGCGGCTCCGGCGTGCGGTTCGCGGTCAGTCCATGCCGACCAAGGCGGGAGAGCTAGACATTACGGCAAGCTTTGGGGTCGCTCAGCAAAACTCCGCCACCGATCGCACAGCCTGGGATGTGTTGCAACGTGCCGACAAAGCCCTCTATGAGGCAAAGCGTCAAGGACGCGATCGGGTTCAGGTGATGTAGCTGTCGCCAGTTTGCTTAGGGCATTTTGGGTGGGGCGCTGCTCCAGCCAAAATGCCCCCGTCCTAACCGCCTTGGCGGTTGCTATAGAGTCGCCATCAAGGCTGGGAAATGAGAGCTAGTCCGGAAGTTTGCGGAAAATCTTGCTGAAACCCTACAAAGTGCGAGTCTAAATTTGAATTCTGCAATAGTTTTTGCAGAATTCCTGAATATCAGCCTTGCAGAGTGGATGAGTCAACGGCAACAAGATGAGTCAATGGCAATGAGCAGACGAGGCGATGAGTCATTGAAGCGGTAAGTCATCGACCTTACGATATTTTTATTCACTCTGCTCAGTTAGCCTAACAGACGAGTAGACTCGAAACAGCCTCAGGGTTTTTCGACATAGCTTTTTTAGAAACGTTCTCCCCTATTCTCCTCCCAGACACAGCATATGGCAGTCTCTATTTCTCCTGCGTCCTTGACCGCAAAGCCCATCACCTTCGGCACAGACGGTTGGCGGGGCGTAATTGCCGCCGACTTCACCTTTGAGCGCGTCATCCAGGTCGCGCCTTTGGCAGCGATCGCCCTAGAGCAAGCCTATGGAGGCAGCCGAACGATTGTTGTGGGCTACGATCGCCGTTTTTTGGCGGAAGAATTTGCCCAGGCTGCGGCTGAGGCAGTACAGGCTGCCGGGTTTAACGTATTGCTGTCAGATACCTATGCACCTACACCCGCCTTTAGCTGGGCGGCGAATCAGCATGGAGCTTTGGGCGCAATCGTCATTACCGCCAGCCATAACCCCGGCATCTATTCAGGATTAAAGGTGAAAGGAGGATTTGGGGGTTCGGTGCCGCCAGAGGTGACGAAAAAAATTGAGGGCATGATTCAGGAAGGATTTCAGCTTCCAGCAGCAACACCTGGCACCTTAGAAACTTTCAATCCCTGGCAGAGCTACTGTGAGGCGCTGCGAGGCAAGGTGAACATTCCGCTGATTCAGGAGGCGATCGCTTCAGGTAAGCTGACCGTATTTGCAGACGTAATGCATGGCGCGGCGGCAGGTGGACTAGAGCAGCTTTTGGGCGCCTCCATTCGAGAGTTGAATAGTGACCGCGATCCGCTGTTTGGTGGCGGTGCGCCGGAGCCTCTGCCTCGCTATTTGCCGCTGCTGTTTCAAACCATCAAGGAATTTCGGCATCAGGGCGGCGCGGGTTTAGCAGTCGGTCTGGTGTTTGATGGCGATAGCGATCGCGTGGCGGCTGTCGATGGACAAGGCAACTTCCTCAGTTCACAGGTGCTGATCCCCATTTTGATTGAGCATCTGGCAACCCATCGCGGCTTTAGCGGTGAGGTAATCAAAACCATCAGCGGTTCTAATCTGATTCCCAAGGTTGCTGCACTGTACGGTCTGCCGCTTTATCAAACGCCGATTGGCTATAAGTTCATCGCTGATCGCATGTTGGAATCTCAGGTCTTGCTGGGCGGCGAAGAGTCGGGCGGCATTGGCTACGGCAATCACATCCCCGAACGGGATGCCCTGCTGTCGGCGCTCTATGTCCTGGAGGCGATCGTCCAGTTTGGTAAAGACCTCAGCGATCTCTATGCCGACCTGCAACAGAAGACAGGCTATGCCTCAGCATACGATCGGATTGACCTACCGCTGTCGGGCATGGATGTGCGATCGCGCCTGATCGATGCCTTGCAAAGCAATCCCCTTAGCGAAATTGCCGGACAGTCTGTGGTGGAGTGCCTGACGATCGATGGCTACAAGTTTCAGCTGGCTGACGACAGCTGGCTGCTCATTCGATTTAGCGGCACCGAACCTGTTCTACGGCTCTATTCCGAAGCGCTAACTCCAGAAACCGTGCGGCGTAATCTCGCATGGGCAAAGGATTGGGCAAATTCTATTTAGTCCAGAAACACGGGTTGGGTAGTGGTATTTGGGTAAGGATTTTTTGTTGCGTGGGCTT
>NZ_JCACIN010000014.1:0-7704 GCF_059504425.1 Drouetiella sp. | reverse complement strand
GAGCTGTTTACCGATGAGTTCTTTCACGTTCTGCAACTTTTGTCCTGTACTTAGAAGGTCATCACACCCATTGCCGATCGATAGCCGGAGGAGCAGTACAGCACCACGGGGCGATCGTGCGGAATTTGCTCTAGGCTATGCGCCAGTGTTTGGAGCGGAATGTTAATTGCGTTAGGGATGTGCCCAGATTGATACTCAGATTGTTCTCGCACATCTACCAACAGGGTTGGAGACGTTCTTAACAGTTTTTTTAATCCTTCGACACTGGCGATCGTGTAGTAGCCTGCTGGAATTGATGTGAGAAACTGATCGAGTTCCAATGCTACATTTGGTGAGATTTCAGTCACTGCCGCAAGCCTGATCCCAGTCATGAGTGCAGGAGAAGGAGCAGCAGCCATTGAGGGTTGCCCAGCTCCAAAAAAGAAGCAAATCAGTAAGGCAAATCCGAGCAGTACTGTTGAGAGGAAATTTTTGAACATGATAGATTTTTTGAGTTAAGTTTCCTGATTTAAATTGGATAATTCGTTGGAGATAATTTAGTAACATTGAATCTTCAAAAATCACTGCCTTGCTGATCTTTTGTTCTTATCATTGCCGTAGAAACCAATCAACAGAACGGCGGAGGGATACAGGCGGCGGATAATCCTTCACATATCCCGCTCTCAAGATAAATTGAATACTTTCGTTGATCCCAATCGCTTGATTTAGCGTTTGCCGCGTTGAGGCTTCTTCCAAGATTTGGGTCATCGGATGAATGGCAATATTTCTCTCCCGCACCTTCAGGAAAAGCCGTTGCATCCGTCTGCCTGTTTCCAGCAGTGTCGCTACTGAGTCCTCCTTGCTGGTAATGAGAAACCAACCTGCTGATTCCGACACTTCCTGTCTAATCTGCTCAATACCTCGCTCTCGGAAATCCTTTTTCATCACATTGTCTTTGCTGTAGGAATTCCGCACTACCCAGCCAGAAATTCCTTCTATTTCCATACTTGCCGTTGTCAGCCCGTCCCGATATTTATCAGCCTCTCGGCTAGAGAATCTAATCCAGTCGGCTAACTCCTGCTGGGCTGGGTCACGATAAGCTTGAATACGATTAGCTTCGATCGTTTGTTCGTTAATGAATTGACTTTCTTGGCTGGTGACAGGCAGATAATGAATAAATTCTGGTTCTGAATTGACCAGATATGCCACGTCTTCTTTTTTCAGCACATCACTTAAAAAATTAGAGCGAACTGTACGACGGCTTTTAATTTTTGCGATGTCAAAAGCATTTTTTGAGTTTTCTCTGATTAGCTTTACTTCCATCATCCGATCGCCCTGATTGGTCGTAGCGAGTAAAGTCCAATCGCAAACATAGCCAAGAGAACCCGCAGCATATTCCAGATTTTGGATGAAAGCGCCGATCGATAAAATTGTTTCTCTCTGAGTTGGGTCAACGGCAGGTAGCCACTTACTTTTATCGTTGCCAATAATCCAGTGATAAGGTTCGAGATATTGGATAAACCACGGTTGCGTGTTGTGACCGCTCGGCGCAAGCGAGGCGAGAAATAAAATCTCTTTTTCATCTGGCTTGAGCATTTCGCCATTGCTGTCTGCTGGTTTTATATCCGCTCTTGAAAGATTACTTTTATCGCTTAGCAGATAAGCCGTTGTTCCGGCTGCAACTGTGGTTCCACCTGCAATGCCGATGAATTTTCTTCTATCCATAAGATGTTTGGGTTGTGAGGGTAAGATGCTGTCAAGACCGGATGTGCCGATAGAACACTCGTTTAACATTTTTGGCACAGAAGACATAGAGTGCCAAATTTTAAGAAATTGCGAGTGATACAATCTTTTGTTCTGATTTATTTCCAAGCTGGTTTCTTCATCATTTGATAGGCTGGGAAACTCATTCTGTGTACGATTCGCTTCTGGAATTCATCAGCTATCAAGATTAAAGGTGGGCAGAAGATTAGCATCAACCATTGCCAGGGAGATAAGGGTGCAACTGCAAAGATTTTTTGTAAAGGTGAAACATAGATAATCAATAAAATTAGCGCCCACTCCACCGCAATACCCAACCAGATTAAAGGGTTGCTAAAAAAGCCCAAGCGAAAAATCGAGATGCGTTCACTGCGACAAGCAAAAACGTTACCCGTCTGGCAAGCCGCGACCACCGCCAGCGTCACAGTGGTGGCTTGATAGTAAATTGCCATCTGAGTCGGACTCGCTGACCGTGACAGAATCGCTGCATTGATCGCCTGCAACTCGGTAAGGCCGTAGCCATTTGCCCACCAAACCAGCAAGAAAGCTGTCATACCTGCCAAGCCTTCCAATAAACCTAAGAAGCAATAGGCACGTAGCAGTAACGATTTATCTAGTAAGGGTTTCGACTTCTTGCGAGGTGGTTGAAGCAAGATGCCTTCCTCTGGCTCTTCTGCACCTAACGCCAGAGCAGGCAACATATCTGTACCCAGGTCGATCGCCAGAATTTGCAGAATGATCAGAGCAGGCGGAATTTTGAGAAAGACCATCGCCAGGAAAGGGAGTAGCTCTGGGATATTGGAGGACAGAATATAAGTAATAAATTTACGAATATTTTGATAGACTGCTCGTCCCTGCTCGATCGCGCTAACAATAGTGGCGAAGTTATCGTCAATCAGCACGATATCAGCCGCTTCTCGCGCTACATCTGTGCCGCTCATTCCCATCGCAATGCCAATGTTGGCAGCTCTCAGGGCTGGAGCATCGTTGACCCCATCACCCGTTACCGCAACAATATGACCCATCGCAATGTAAGCCTGAACCAGCCTTAGCTTCTGCTCCGGTGCCACACGAGCAAAGATTAATCCAGATTTTTGCTGCAAGATCTGACGCAGTTGAGCATCGGAGAGGTGTTCCATATCTCCGCCCGTCACCACTTTGGCTTCGCTAGTGACTAAACCAATTTGACGGGCGATCGCTTCTGCGGTCAGTCCATAGTCTCCTGTCACCATCGTTACCCGGATACCTGCTTGATGGCATTGAGCGATCGCCTCTGCCACTTCAGGTCTTGGCGGGTCAATCATGGCTATTAGCCCCACGAAGATTAGGTTTTGCTCTAGGTGCTGGGCATCTTGCGTCTCTTGCTCTTCTCTCTGTTGGGCGGCTACTCCCAGCACTCGATACCCTTGCCTCGCAAACGCATCGTTCGCAGTAGCTACCTCTACCCGATCTGCCTCTGATAATTTTTCTATATGCCCATCTCTCAGAACCTGCTGACAGTGTTGCAGCACGTCCAGCGGCGATCCCTTCGTGAACATGAGATAGGGAGCCTTGAGCGTCTTGAGAGGAGATAATTGCCTTTCTATCTCAAACCCTAAATCTGCATCATCCGAACTTCTTTGCAACACGACACTCATCATCCGTCGGCGCGAATCAAAGGGAACCTCCTGAATTCTTTTAAGCTGAATCTGAAGTGCTTCCAGATTCAGTCCGCTTTTGAGAGCCGCTACTAGGAGAGCGGCTTCGGTGGGGTCACCGATCGCTTGCCACTGACTAGAGCCTAATGGATGATTCAAGTGGGCGTTGGAGCAGAGAGCCGCACCTGCTAACAGCAGCTTTACCTGTGGCTTTTGCTGATGGTTCACTTGCACCTCTCCGGTGGGATTGTAGCCTACACCCGTGACTTCAATCTCACCCGTGCCTTTCCTCTTAGATGTCGGAATCCAGAGCTGGCGAACCGTCATTTCATTCTTCGTCAGTGTCCCGGTTTTGTCGGTACAGATGACCGTTGTGGCACTCAAAGTCTCCACGGCCGAGAGGCGACGCACCAAAGCATTGCGCTTTGCCATGCGCTTGACCCCCATTGCCAGAGCCAGAGTTACCGTTGGCAGTAGTCCTTCTGGAACAAGCGCTACAATAATGCCGATCGCAAAAATGAAGCTTTCCTTAGCTCCCATGCCCACCAGCAGATTCGTCAGCAAAAACACCAGAACACCCATGCCAAGAGCGATTGCCGTGATGACATGCACCACCCTGTTGATCTGCACTTCCAGGGTGCTGGGTTCTCGCTTGACCGTTGTGGTCAGATGGGCAACCTGACCAAACTCGGTCTGAGTGCCTGTCGCGTACACGATCGCCGAACCACGCCCTGCCGCCACGGTAGATCCTGCAAACACAAGATTGCTGGCTTCAGAGGCACGCATCTTGACGGTGGTGACAGGTGCCGCCGATCGGGCAACCGGAAGCGATTCTCCTGTCAGCACAGAGACATCAACATACAGCGACTGAGCTGAAACCAGTCTGGCATCGGCGGAAATGCGATCGCCCTCTTCTAATTGCATCACATCCCCCGGCACCATCTCCCTCACGGGAATCTCGCAGAGCTTTCCATCTCGATAGACTTTAGCTTGGACGGGCAGCATTTTACTGAGGGCCGCTAAGGCTTGTTCTGCCTGAAATTCTTGCCAAAAGCTAAACCCAGCATTAATCCAGATGACGGCCCAGATTGCCCATCCCAGCTCAGGGGTGCCAGAGACAAAAGCTAATGTGCCCGCCACCCAGAGCAAGAGCGCCATGAAATGGGTCAACTGATCAGTGAAGCGGAGTAAGAGCGATCGCCTCGCGGGTTCAGGCAGTTCATTAAACCCATAATGCTTGATTCTGAGGGAGATTTCTGCCTCTGAAAGTCCCTGTACCGAAGTTGACAGCGCTTCGTAGACCTGCTCAACCGATAATGTCCAAACGGGTGAATGAGGTGCCATATTGGATCAACTTGGTGCCTTGTCAGGGGCTGGCAGTGGTGCGGTTAGCGATCCGATCGGTTGCTGACTGCTGACTCCATCCGTTGTGCGTCCACTCATCTCGCGGGGATGGATAGAGTAGAGCGCCATCACCTCTGCCCGACCCCAGGCATCAATCCAGGTGCGGTTAATAGCGGGTGAAAGCGTTGGATTTTGCGCTTTGACAAATTGCATCACGCGATCGATCTCTGGCTGATCTGTAATGTGTTCTGCTCGTCCCGTCACCGTTACGCTGCGCCAATGCTCTAGATTGTGAACGTCTTCAACCTGTAAACAGACTTCTGAATTCACATCCATATACTTTGTCTTCATCCCAACTGTGGTGAAGATATAGATATCTGGATCATCGAAATAATAACGCATTGGTACAACGTAGGGATGTCCGTTAAGCACACAACCCAAGTGCCCATAGCCTACTTTCCGTAAGAGATTATCAATCTCTTTTGTACTCATTTCGTCAATATCTAACATGACCATTCTCCTACTAAAGGTTCACAGCGCTTTGCGCTTGATTAAGCGGGCTATGCAATTAAGAATTGCTGTAATTGATGAATTGAAGTCTGCTCAGATGGAGTTAGGAAAAAAGCGAAGCTTGTTGCCGCTGTAATCCTAATACCAATTTTATATAAAGCTACATAAAATACGAGGGCTGAAACCCCTGCCAGTCAAAGAGATTATTCTGTGTAGCCTCATAGAAAATTGGTATAAGTAGTTTTCTTTTTTGGAGTCCGACGCATATGGAGCCATAAAGAAGTCCCAGTAAAAAGTAATGCGAATGAGCCGAGAGCATTCAAGAAGGGATAGATTACCTCTAGATTCACGGCTCCAAAATGTCCCTTGTGCCAATCCAACACCCCATCAGACGCATCTCCTTTGCCATGAATAAGTCGATCAAAATAAATTAATTGGGCAAACGAAACGAGAGCCTTTTCCCAAGATTTAGGATGATTCTCGTAGCGCATATTCTGAAAAGTTATATTAAGATCTCAATTAAATCTCAGCTTATTAACTTGGCGATTACTGAGAGTATATTGTTTGAAGATTTTTGTTGTCGAGTTAATACGCTTCCATTAATGTTGACTTAATATTCACACAAATTTCCTAGAGCCATCTCTAGCTTTAGAGTGTTTTAGTAGAACTTATACAACTCAAACGCAACTCATACCAAATTTATGTGAGGCTGTACATTATCGTAGGATGGGTTGGCGACAGCATAACCCATCATTGCCAACGCTACGGCGGGTTACGCTTCGCTAACCCACCCTACATTCTGTGATCCCATATCAACCAATTGCAGGACAATCTTGCCTCGCATTCCTCCCTTTTCTAAACGTTGATGAGCTTGAACGATATCACTCCAAGGCAGAACTGAATCAATGACGGGTCGAATCTGACCGCGTTCAATCAGGTTCCTCAGTGCGTCCAATTTGTCTCTATATTGAGGACTTAAAACGAAGTGAATCGTCAAATTCTTACCCCAGGCATCAAGAAGTGTTTGAGGAGTTGCAATATCGACGATTGTGACAAGTCTGCCAAACGGATGAATTACTTCTGAGCTACGTCCAATCGTATCGCCTCCAACTGTGTCTAAAACCAAATCAACACCCCGACCATTCGTTTCTCGCCCAATCACTTCAATATAATTTTCATGCTTATAGTCGATGGGATAATCTGCACCCAGCTTCTTAACGAAGTCAAAGTTTTCTGCACTGCATGTTGTATATACATAAGCACCCATTGCTTTCGCCAGTTGAATTGCAATAGAACCGACTCCCCCCGCTCCAGCATGAATTAGAACTGTCTCACCGATTTGTAAATTGCCCCTGGTGACAAGGCATTCCCAAACGGTTCCTCCTGCCAACGGCAAGCAAGCTGCTTCAACATGGGTCAAATTAATCGGCTTAACTGCAACAATGCTTTCCTCTGCAACGTGATATTGAGCATAACTACCAAACTCGCCAAAAATTTGGGGTGAGTAGTAAACTTCATCTCCGACCTGGAAATGGGTGACTGCCTCTCCAATCGCTTCAATCACACCCGAAACGTCAACTCCGATAATTGCAGGGAGACGAACTAAATCTTTGTAGTCACCCCGACGAGTTTGATAATCAAGGGGATTGAGCGAGGTTGCATATACTCTCACCAGAACTTGGGTTGCTTTTGGAACTGGCTTCGGTATGGTTTGAAATTCAAACACCTCAGCGCTACCAAAAGCGGTCAGTACCGCAGCTTTCATGTACTCCATATCAGCCTCCTTGGGGACACTTTGTTTTGCAAAAATACATCCTGACTTTTGCAGATTATTTACGCCGCGCTACTGGTTTCATTCTTGACCTCGGTTTTGATAGCGAACTTCCTTAGGTGTCATTCCAGTGAATCGCTTGAAGTGTTGTGTTAAGTAGCTTTGACTGGAGAAGCCGACTTGTAAAGCTAATGTCTGCGATCGCTGCTGTTTTCATCAGGGAGGCAGCATTTTGAAAAAGATAAAATGCTGCCTCCTATTTTACTTGTTGCTTCCGTAGAGGAAACCTCAAGTATTAATGTCCACCTGAGGTCACTGGGGGGTTGTTGCAAGAAGCTGAGGTTTCGAGGTCACTGGAGGGGTTGTTGCAAGGAGCTGAAGTTCCCATGCAAGGGCCACTCCACTAGCACCGCCATGCTCAAGAAAAATATCTGATACACCCGCAGCTGTTTCTGTGCGTGCCCAGTCACGTTGCCATTCAGCAAGTACAGCCATCCAGTTGATTGGAATTGCACCAGCCTGAACCATACGGCGAACTGCCATGTCATGAGCTTCCGCCGTAACACCACCCGAAGCATCGGTAACGATGAATACTTCATAACCCTCACCAAGCGCCTGGATTGCTGGCATTGCGAGACAGATCTCGGCTTAGTGGTGCAGAAAAGTCTTGAGAGAATGACTGGGCAAGGATTTAGAGGGGAG
>NZ_JCACIN010000013.1:0-82020 GCF_059504425.1 Drouetiella sp. | reverse complement strand
GAGGTGACCCACTCGCAGAAGCGTGACCAGAGGTCAGCGCTTTCGCGTCTTTGTAGAGTAGTTGTCATGATTAATTAGTGCTTTGTCGAGAAATGTATTTGGACAGGTATCTATGAGGTTCAATATAGGCGGTTTTGTTAAGGAATGTAAAGAGAAATAAGAACAGATTCACTAATGCAATTCATAGGTAATGCTTATGGTCAAAGTTGATACTGCAGGTTTTTGTGAGGAAGCCGACATTGACTAAAGGCGTAGCGCTAACCTAGAGGGATATGTAAGGTAACGATCGTACAGTTTCGAGCTAGATACCTGCATTAGGGTAAAGAAGCCGCACTTCTTGACCTGGTTGGGCATAGGAGATTAGGAAAGCTAATTTTTCGAGATGACGTCGCTTATGCAAGATCAACAGCAGACTCAAGAGCCGCCCCAAATGCCGTCCGTGTTGCAGAACTCAGTGGTGGTGTTCTCCAGGAATTACCTGCCTCTAGCGCGGGTTAACATTAGACGCGCTGTAACGCTATTGGTCAATGGTCAGGCAGAGTCGCTGGATTTTAGTAGCAGCAAAGTTTGGCAGGTTCGATCGCCCAACTTAATCCTGTATGTGCCCGAACATATCCGGTTGACTATGGGTAACCCTGAGCGGATTTGGAAAGTACCGCCTGTCAACCGTCGAGAGCTTTTGCGCCGAGACAATCACGTTTGTCAATACTGCGGCAGCGCCAAAAATCTGACGATCGATCATATTATTCCTCGATCCAAGGGTGGCTTGCATACTTGGGACAACGTGGTTACTGCCTGTGAAACCTGCAACAACAAGAAGAGCGATCGCCTCTTATTTGAGACGGGCATGGTTCTAAAGACAAAGCCCAAGGCTCCGATGCATCCAGCGATCGCTTTTGCAGAGCAGTTTTGGCGGGAGCAAGAGCAGTAGATATAGGCTCAAGTAGATCGCAAAGTCTCCGCTCTGGTTGTTCCACCAAGGATGTTGAGCAAACTGCTCATGAGCAATGGGACAAGCTGCTGAAGGTTATAGCGCTACGCGCTTGGATCCACATGAGTTATTTTTTGAGAGCCGCGCTCCGCGCGGCTCTCAAAAAATAACTCGTCCTAACTCAATTACGTAGGGCTATATCTACTGGGCGATCGCTAATATCTCTAAAAAATGGACAATGCCCTTCCGTGGTGCCATTGCTTAAGCCCCTACAGCAGATCAGTTGTGCAGATTATTTAATCCACGATCCTAAGAATGAGGAGAGGGAGGGATCGCTCCCTCTCCCCCCAACTTCATAGCGATCGAGCCTTACATTGCCATTGCATCAGGTCACAATCCTATTGCAGAGGGTCGCATTGGCATTGCAGCAACTTACATTACTATTGCATCAGGTCACAATGGCATTGTACCGGGTTGCAGTGGCATTGTACCGGGTGGCAGTGGCATTGTATTGGGTTGCAATGGCATTGTATTGGGTTGCAATGGCATTGCAGTCGCGCAACAAACTATAGGTGCATCGCATCCATTGATATGACGCAGAAACGCATTGAGGAACGGACATGAAGGCTTTAGTGACAGGGGCGACAGGATTTACCGGATCGCATCTGGTGAAGGCGCTCGTCCAGCGGGGCGATACGGTGGTGGCATGGGTGCGCCAGAGCAGCGACCTGAGCCGATTGCGGGGCTGCGAGGTTGAGCTAGCCTATGGGGATATTGGCGATCGCTCCGCCCTTGAAACCGCCATGCAGGGAGTTGATACCGTCTTCCATGCGGCTGCCTATGTCGAGTTAGGCATTGTGGATGCGGCAAAAATGCAGCAAGTTAACGTTGAGGGCACTCGTGCCGTGCTGGCAGCTGCCGAAGCCGCAAAGATTTCCAAGCTGGTTTATTGCAGTACGATCGGCGTGTATGGCGATACGCAGGGCAAGGTGATTGATGAAACCTTCCAGCGCACCCAGACAGGGTTTTCTTCGGCATACGATCGCACAAAGTATCTGGCACAACAGCTTGTCGATCAAGCTGCCGCTCAAGGTCTGCCCGTAGTGAGCGTTATGCCTGCTGGCATCTTTGGCTCCGACGACCCGCATTTTGGCAAAGTGCTGGATGCGTTTCTTCAGGGCAAGCTCAAAGTTTGGGCAGG
Source organism: Drouetiella sp. (assembly GCF_059504425.1). Classification (NCBI taxonomy): domain Bacteria; kingdom Bacillati; phylum Cyanobacteriota; class Cyanophyceae; order Oculatellales; family Oculatellaceae; genus Drouetiella; species Drouetiella sp. Next base: position 79,888 of record NZ_JCACIN010000013.1, on the reverse strand, counting down.
GGGCGATCGGATTACGGGCTTTGTCCATGTCGATGATTTGGTAACGGCGATGCTGCTAACAGCCGAGAAAGCGCCCAATGGGTCACACTACATCATTTCGGCTGGGGAGCTTTCTACCCGTGAGATGTTCAATTTTTTGAGTCAGGAAACAGGTGTTCCTGTGCCGCTAGAAGCGCCAAAGCTCCTGGTGCGTCTGGCTGGAAATCTGCTAGAACCCCTCGGTCGTCTGTTCTCCTGGCAGCCGCCCATCAGCCGCGAACGGGTGCATTACATCTACGATCGCTGTGTGCGCATTGATGCCGCCAAGGCAAGACGCGAGCTAGGCTGGCAACCGCGATCGGTTGAGGATACCCTACGAGAGTCGTTGAAGCGGTAAATGAGGGGCCATACTGAAATTCGCAACTCAGTTAGTACATTTTGAGTACATTTTGAGTACAGTTAGGTACGGTGAATTCAGTCCTTAGCTCAAACTGCTCAGCTTTAGTATGGAGAAACGCATCTTAGGTTTAGATCCAGGACTGGCAATCTTGGGTTTTGGGGCGGTTTTGTGCAAAGCCTCTCAAGGACGTGAGCAGCCAGAAGTGGTGTCAACTTTGGACTTTGGGGTGATTCAGACCCCCGCCCATACCGCGACAGGCGATCGCCTTTGCATGATCTATGACGACCTGCATAGCCTTTTAGAGATCGTCAAGCCCGATCTGGTATCGATCGAGAAGCTGTTTTTCTACAAAATGGGGAACACGATCGCGGTGGCACAAGCGCGAGGCGTGGTGATGCTGGTGTTGGCGCAATATCGCGTCCCGTTTGTTGAATTTACGCCAGCCCAGGTAAAGCAGGCGCTGACGGGCTACGGCAATGCAGACAAAAAGGACGTGCAGGAAGCCGTCGCGCGTGAGCTAAATCTCCCTACGATTCCCCGACCTGACGATGCTGCTGATGCTTTGGCGATCGCGCTAGCGGCATGGTTTCAGTGTTAGGTTTTTAGGCTAAGTTTCAGACGAGGTGCTCAAAAAATTACAGCAACTGTGCAACGTTTTCGTAGAGTAATGCGATCGGGCACGAAAGATTAATACTAGAAAATTCGATCGTGTCTCCCGCTCGATAGACTTGCGGAATCCACAAGTTGTCATGGCGGTGGAACTGTTCAACTAAAATTTGGTTTTGATGAATCAGAACATATTCTTCAAGTTCTGCAATTGTTTTGTAATTAGCAAATTTCTCACCTCTATCGAAGGCTTCTGTTGAGTCGGATAGCACCTCAATAATCAGCTGAGGATGCAGAATAAAATCTTCGCTGGAGAGGCGATCGCGATCGTCGTAAGTGACGGCCAAATCAGGATAGTAGAAGAGATTGAGCGCAGGTAAGCGAACTTTCATGTCCGTGGCATAGGAAATACAGCCTGTACCGCGTAAATGATTGACAAACAGGGCGGAGAGGTTGCCTGTCACAATCACGTGTGCTTTGCTTGCACCTGCCATTGCCACGATTTGACCCTGAAGATATTCATGTTTAATGAGGCTAATCCGCTCAATTTCTAAATATTCTTCGGGTGTGAAGTAGGCATAGCTTTTACTAGCTGTCATTACCTGCGTTCCTGTTTTTTGTATAACTCAGAGCTTTTCTTGTAAGGATTTTAGGTATTCTTATGCTTATTCTAGCGACTAGTAGCAACTCAGAAGTAGACGAAGTAAACATCGTTTAATTCTCGCGCGATAATCTTGCGAGAATTAAACGATGTGCTTCATGCAAATTTATGTGCAGTCTCATACTAAATTGGTATTAACTCGCTCTAAAGCTTACTCCGAAAGTCAGAGCTATTATGCAAAATAATGGTTTATGGGCAGCGCTCCAGAGCTGGCATCTCCAGATATCATTTTCATCCCCGTAACGTCGATCATTAAATCTCGATCGCGTGAAAAACCGCTCTGATGATCGTTCACACCCAGAAAAGTCTTACGTTGCCATTGCAGTAAAACCGCTTCGTTGGCTGCTAACTTTTGTTTTCCAGGCGTTGACGGATCTTTGTCAGCAAAGGCATTGCGTAGCGCGTTCCCCAAACTGCCGCTCTGTTCACCCGCATTGAATAATTTCTTGGGTAAATCGATTGTCGTGAGATTGTTGTCAAAATCTAGACAAATCCGATCGCCCGCTTTAGCGTCAAACCTGATAATCCGATCGGTTGCTTTGGAAGTCGATTTTGCCAAAGCTTCGGCTTTTGTAGCACCCGCATAAATAAAGCGATCGTTGCCTGGAGTTCCGGTCAGGCGATCGGGTTGGGAGGTTCCCGTGAGTTTGTCGCTGCCCGTGAGTTTGTCCAGTTGCGTCTTACTGCGAGTGCCGCTGCTACCTCCACTAAGACCGACCGAGGCTTGAGGCTGCGAGGCGGATTGCGAGGTCTGCTGAACTGGGTGCTGAGCATCCGAAACAGATTCCGTTGCCATATAATCAGCTGCAAAGCTGACGCTGATCTGCTCAGGCTTGTCGCTCAGCGCAGCAATTTGTCCGCCTGTGCCCAGTCCAGAGTCGCTACCGTTGGGGTTATAGAACAGGTTGCCCGTAGCGCGACTGTAGCCAATCACCGCTGCGCTGGCAGCAACGTCTTCATCGCTGGCGGCTATGGCAAACGATCGCCCTGCCGTAAAGGTGTTGGGATCTAAGACAATTTGATCCTGTCCAGTTTCAAACTTCAAAGAATCTACACCCAAGTCTTCGGGCTTAAATTCATTCCAGGAGTCGAACAGATACACATCTTGACCTGCGCCGCCATCCAAAATGTCATTTCCTGCACCGCCCAAGAGGATGTCGTTCCCAGCGCTGCCCAAGAGGATGTCGTCACCATTGCCGCCTGCTAGACGATCGCTGCCCATGCCGCCCTCTAGGTTATCATTGCCGGATTCACCATGGAGGCGATCGTCCCCTAATCCTCCCTGCGCCTGATCATTGCCTGCCCCGCTCAGCAGCGTGTCGTTGTCGTCGGTGCCGTTGAGGATGTCATCCCCGATCGTCCCCCGCTGAAAGCTGCCGACCTGGATACCGGAAACTGGCTCATTCCACCAGCGATCGTGGGTATTGATGAAGTTCATCAAGGCATCGTATTTTGGCGAACTGACCTGATCGACTTTTTCTAACGCGCCCCAGCTGCCCCACTTGCTAGAAGCATAGACATCTACAAAGGGATTGAATAACGTGCCGCCAGCCTGCTTCCAGCCTTCGAGGAGCTGTTTATAAAGCTCTCCCATTTCGGGACGGCGATTCAGGTCTGTAAAAAATTGCGTCAGCTTGGAATCATTCTCTAGACCGCTAATGCCGACTAGATGCTGTCCACCTTCGTAAGCCACCAAATTTAGCCCATGCTTTTGGGCAACATCGGCGTGATATTTGAACCGATCGATCGCATCAGCCACAGAATCATGGGTGGGCAACAAACCGCCCGACTGTAACTGCTGGAAGGCTTTGCTAAATCCGCCGTCAGGTTCAGAAAGCCACGATCGCACCACGTCCACATTTTCGGGCGTACCCAGATCGCCGCCAAAGTAGCCCGTAATCGCATACTCATCCACCGACTTGTAGGCTGGCTCATTGCCCTCTGCCACCCAGGCAGGCGTGTTGAGCAGCGGTTCTTCCAGCCCTCTCCATGCCGACTGGGTACTCATCACCGAAACCACTCGATCTTGAGCATCGCCAAAGGTATCTTTCCAAATCTTTGACATTTGCGCCGTGCGCATTCCGTACCACTGCATCCAGCCGCCGCCACCCGCTAGGTCTTTGCCCCAGCGCTTTTCAGCCTGATCCTGCGCGTAGTGAGCCTGGGGAAATTGCCAGTTCCAAACCTCGTTGGAAAACTCGACATGGACTTTGAGGCTGGGATCAAGATGGTCACGCACATATGCTGCGAACTGCGCCATGTAATCATCTGTGGCGGCTACAGGCATATTAAACCAGGGAGAGGTTCCGGTTTCGTTGGCGAGTGCCACCATTATCTCTACAGGCATCCCTTTGTCAGTCCAGTTAATGTCGCTAGGTTTAGGGCGATCGCTCCAAACGCCTTGTCCAGTGCTGTTAGTGTGCATCCAGTCCATAAAGCGCAGCGTGCCAAAGGACTTGATATTGTCAACAAATTCTGGATTGAACTGTGCGCCCAGTTCTACGAGCGACAAGTCCTCTTCGTTGTAAATCCGAATGTTGCGGATGTAGTCTCCCGTTTTTTGAGGATCGGTTTCGGTAATCTTGAGATAAATACCGTTGCCTCTGCTGCTATCCACTTGCAGCACATCTCGACCCGTCACAGAGTCAGATTCTATTTTGGTAGCATCAAAGCTATAGTCAATCTTGCCTGTGCCTTCATACATCACCACATAGCGACCTGAGCGATGGACATTTGCCATATCTCGCGTCAGCAAAGTGGCGACCTTACTGTAGGCTGGAGCATCTGTAGTGTCGGACTTTGAGACGCTGGGAAGCGATCGCACCCACCCATCTTGATCAAGATCTAGGCGCTTCCCTTCATCGGTATCCCATTGAGTATCGCTTTGGGTAAACCAGCTCCGCGCAGTCTTAAATAGATCGATAAGCGGCAGTTGTGTAGAATAGTAAGTGACTTCTCCCAAACCAATTCCCAGGGACTTGTTCTTTGTAGAAGATTCCGACATGATGAAATTTCCTGGGTTAATTTTCTGAATGAGTAGGCAAATTTCGCTGTGCATCTAGCGCTCAGCGTCGATTTGCGAAATAGCGGCATTGGAATTTGTGGCAGAGAAGGCATCAGCTCTCTGCTGAGACTGAAAATTTTGGCGCTCATGCTTGTGCAAGCGAGCGAGGAGATGAGATACAGGGCGAACTGCGCTTACAGATAGAGGCTATTACTGTCGCCAATACGAATCATTCTTGGAGACAGAAGTAGACAAAAATCAAGACAAAATAAACCGCAACAGATCGTTCTTCCAGGATAAAAATATGATGTCTTAGCTACCTAAAAAGTCGTAGAATAAATTCATTCTGAGACTTTTCTGAAACTAAAAATATCTATAGGTAGATGCAGATGTAGGCAGATGCGAAGGAACGTTCTTCCTTGAAAATCTGAATTCAGAACGGGCTATTTCTGAATCGGCAATATTTCATAGAATCTACTGACTCATGCGCTTTTATTTCGATTCCATGAATCCATAGCTGTAATATATGAAATTCTGGTGAAGCCTCAATCCGTGCATCTGACGATTTCTACGATCGCACTCACCCCGTCAATTAGTTATTTGCCTCAGCAATTACCGAAAAGGGCAGCTATTCAGACATAGATGAATAAAAAAAGAGGATGATGAAAGCTCTGTGGAGCAAAGCTTTCATCATCCTCTAATTAAATTTAGAATACCGTCACAATGAACTGCGTGTATTCCGCAGATCTTCCGTCATCTCGTCAGAACTTTACTTTATACATCTGAAATAAATCGCCCTGCTGCTGCCTCACAATTTGGGCACCCGACGCTTTAATTAGCTTTTGCCAATCCTCCAGCGGCTCCAAAAACACCTCAGCGCTGAGGTAGGTTTCCAGAATTGCCCAATTTTCCGCCATTTCAGTATCAGGGGCGATCGCATCAAATACGAAAAATCCCTCAGGCTTGAGGACATGCTTAACGGCTGCCAGCACATCTGCCCAATAGCTGAGGGGATAGTAAAAACTGAAGCCCGTGGCAATCACCAAATCAAACAGATTCTTCTCATAGTTCAGTTCGTGGGCACCTGCGAGCTGAACGCCTTTGAATAGCTTGGAGTTGAGCTGAGAACCCCTGGAAGTCAGAAAATCACGGGCAACAGAGCTAATTTCTTGCCCATAAAATTGGGCTTCCCACTCTCGCCAAGGGTAGATCATAAAGCTGAACCCACAGCCCAAGTCGAGACATTTCTGCTGCTTTTTAGGTTTCGCCAAGTCCCAGAAAGGCGAGGCAATTTTGCTGGTAAGTGACCCAGCCATCCACTCTTGAAAGATCGGCATGGCTTCGACTTCGGGCGGCAGATTAAAGGATTCTTTGCGGTACTCTCGATTAAACCGCAGAGCAATGGCATCTAGCTGAGTTGCCCAGACGCTGGAGCGATCGCCCAAAAACTCCGATAGCTGCCTATCGCCCTGACCCTTATCCTTTGCCATCCCAATGTCCTTAAAATACGCTTCAATACTGCACGGGCTGCTTTTTGAAATATCACGCACCCGCTGTTGCTACTTTAGCCGATCGCGCCTTTCATCCGACTGAGCACCTGCCAAAGCTTGAGCACCGCCTCATGGACAGCGCTCAAGCTTGATGTAGCTCTTCACAAATAGCCTTCACAAATAGCCTGCGCAATTAGCCTTTCAGAGCTTTAGTGAAGTTTTGTCGATAAGGCTTAGAAAACATATAGATCGGCCAGAGTAGCGACAAATGAACTTTTCCCTGGCTAAAGTTAGTACGATTGAAGCCCGTCCAAAACTTCCAAGCTCCGCCCACATAGACTACAAGTGCAACAAGCCCTAGCAAAGATCCCATTTAAACCTCCCAACAAATTTTGACTCTAACGGCTCAATCTTTACTCTCAGTGTAAGTTAGCAAACTGAAGTGTTGCCATAGAACAGACGTTGCAATTGAAGCTTTGCTCTATGGATGCAGTTTTCAAAATGTATTTCTCAAAAAATACCTAAGTTAGCGTTTAAGCCTTGCAAATAAATATTAAGAATTTTTTTGAATCAAAGCAGCGATCGTCATACAGCTTTGAATCCGGTTTTGAAAGGATTGGGTTATTCAAGAGACGCTCCATGACCTTTTTAAAAAAATTAACCCCTCATTTGGAACACTGCTCACTACACGCGATCGAATATGAGACTAGATTAAAAGAAGCTGAAGTAAATCAGGCGCATCAGCGATTCTGGACAGTGATTTTGGGCATCGGCAAAAACGGAGTCGGGAAGGAGAATTTATGAGAGCAGTGTTAATGGCAGGCGGGTCAGGAACGAGGCTAAGACCGTTGACCTGTGATTTGCCCAAGCCCATGGTGCCGATTTTGAACCGTCCGATCGCCCAACATATTATCAATCTGCTGCGGCGGCACGGCATCACTGAGGTGATTGCAACGCTACACTACTTGCCTGACGCTATGCGGGACTATTTTCAGGACGGCAGTGAGTTTGGCGTACAGATGACCTACGCCGTCGAAGAAGATCAGCCCTTGGGTACGTCCGGCTGCGTCAGAAATGTGGCGGAGCTGCTGGATGACACTTTTGTGGTGATTAGCGGTGATAGCATTACCGACTTTGACCTAACTGCCGCTATTCGGTTTCACAAAGAAAAACAGTCGAAAGCCACGCTAATTCTTGCCTGTGTCCCTAATCCGATCGAGTTTGGCGTAGTAATCACCGATGAAAATCAGCGCATCCAGCGGTTTTTGGAAAAGCCCTCTAGCAGCGAAATTTTTTCGGATACGGTCAACACAGGCACCTATATTCTAGAGCCAGAGGTCTTGGATTATCTGAGTGCCGATCAGGAAAGCGACTTTTCAAAAGATCTCTTTCCGCTGCTGCTAGAAAAAGGCGAGCCGATGTATGGCTACGTGACGCAGGGCTACTGGTGCGATGTGGGTCATCTGGATACCTACCGCGAGGCGCAATATGCGGCGCTCTACCAGCGAGTCAAGCTAGACATGGATTATATGGAGCGATCGCCCGGTCTATGGGTCGGGCAAAACACCTACATCAATCCTTCGGCTCACCTGGAAACGCCCGCTTTGATTGGCAACAACTGCCGCATTGGGGCGCGAGTCCAAATCTCGGCGGGTACCGTCATTGGCGATAATGTCAGCATTGGAGCCGATGCCGATTTGAAGCGCCCGATTATTTGGAATGGCGTGATCGTAGGCGAAGAGTCTCAGCTCATTGCTTGCGTAGCGGCAAGAGGCACCCGAATCGATCGTCGGGCACAGGTGCTAGAAGGCGCAGTGGTTGGCTCCCTCTCGACCGTTGGGGAAGAGGCGCTCGTTACGCCCAATGTGCGAGTCTGGCCCAGCAAAAAGATCGATCCGGGAGCAACCCTAAATATGAATCTGATCTGGGGACACACCGCACACCGCAACTTATTTGGTCAGCGGGGAGTTTCGGGTCTGGCAAATGTAGACATTACGCCAGAGTTTGCCGTCCGGCTGGGAGGAGCTTATGGCTCAACGCTGAAGCCTGGTTCTCACGTCACCGTCTCCCGCGACCAGCGCCCGATCTCCCGCATGGTGACGCGATCGCTAATTGCAGGGCTAATGTCGGTAGGCATCAACGTCCAGCATTTGGAGGCGACCTCTATCCCGATCGCCCGGACTGCCGTGCCGACGCTGGCAGTCGCAGGAGGTATCCATGTGCGGGTTCACCCCGATCGCTCCGATCATTTGCTGATTGAGTTCTTTGATCAGAAAGGGATCAATCTTTCTAAGGCGCGGGAGAAGAAGATTGAAGGAGCTTACTTTAAAGAAGACTTCCGACGGGCGCAAATTCAGGAAATCGGCAACGTTGTCTATGTGCCGCAAGTCACCGATCTCTACAGCGCCAGCTTCGAGCGTCATCTCAACGCTGAGGCGATGCGGAGCAGCAAACCCAAAATCGTCATTGACTATGTTTACGCCTTGTCAGGGGCAGTCTTGCCGCAGCTGTTGGGCAAATTTGGCTGCGATGCCGTCGTGTTAAACGCTAGCCTTAGCCAAAACATTCCCTCTAATGCCGATCGCGAGGTGCTGCTGAGCCAGTTGGGGCATGTGGTGGAGGCGCTGAAAGCAAGTCTCGGAGTCCAAGTTTCCGCCAACGGAGAGCAGCTCATTCTAGTCGATGAGTCGGGCAGTGCCATTCGGGGCGAAATGCTGACGGCGCTCATGGCGCACATGATGCTGATGGAGTATCCCAGAGGCATGGTGGTAGTGCCCGTCAATGCCTCTAGCGCTGTTGAGCAAATTGCTCGGCGGCACGACAGCAGCGTCATTCGCACCAAAGCCAACCCCACGGCGCTCATGGAGGCTTGCCACACCAACGCCAACGTTGTGCTAGGGGGCAGCGGCGAAATGGGATTTATCTTTCCGCAAATTCACCCCGGCTTTGATGCCATGTTTTGCATCGGTAAGCTCATTGAAATGCTGTCGCTGCAAGATCGCGATCGCTTCAATATGCCCCGCACCTTGGGTCAAATTCGCTCTGAGCTGCCGCGTGTCTCGCATCGAACGCTGACGGTTCGCTGTCCTTGGGCAGTCAAGGGGGCGCTGATGCGACACCTAGTGGAAAATAACCCGGTCGAAAATCTGGATCTCACGGATGGCGTCAAGATCTTCAACTCTCAGCACGATAGCTGGGTGCTGCTGTTGCCCGATGCTGGAGAACCGCTGGTTCATCTCTATGCCGATAGCCACGATCGCGGCTGGGTAGACGAGACGCTGCGAGAGTATCGATCGTTTGTGCAAGATTTTGTCGATCGCGATCATGGCTTAGACGAGAGCCAAATGCAGATGGAGTAGGCGATGGCTGTCCGGCTAAGGTTTGGACTAGCTTCAATACTTCATGTTAAAATAATACATATTTACTACTCAAGTCGCCGTCTGAAATTTGCGGCGATCGCGCTCTAGAATTTATCTAAAAATCTAGGAGTGCAGCTACACTAAGAAACTTAATTAGCGAAATTAGCGAAACTTAATTAGGAAGCCATTGCGCTGAACCCACCTGGAGATATCTTATGAACAACTGCATTTTGATGGCTGAAGTCATTCAAGATCCTCAGCTCCGCTATACGCCTGACAACCAAACGCCAATTGCCGAAATTGTTGTTCAGTTTCCCGGCATACGCGATGAAGATCCGCCCTCAACGCTCAAGGTCGTGGGCTGGGGCAACCTGGCGCAGGAAATTCAGGAAAAATATCATGTGGGCGATCGCGTCATCGTTGAGGGTCGGCTCAACATGAATCGGATCGATCGTCCAGAGGGTTTTAAGGAAACTAGGGCTGAACTGACGGCACAGCGAATTCATCTGATTGGTGCAGATTCTAGCCTAACGACTTCTGCCGTCACTCCTGCCTCTACGAGCGCTTCTAGCCCTGCCCCAACGGGAACTACCTTCACGCCCAGCGCCGCCCCGACCAGCGTGGCGAAAACCAAGCCTGCTGCCAAACCTATGGGTGCTCCCGCCTCAGAGCCAGCCAAATCGCCTGCCTACTCAGGTTCAAAGCCTAGCGCTGACCAGGTGGATTACGACGACATTCCTTTCTAAATCTAGTGTTTAAAAAGTAGCGAAACCTCTAGATGTAGAGTAGGATCGCATTCTCATAAGGTTTTAGCCTCTAGCGGTGGATCATGATAGCTGTCTTGCAAGCCTCTGGCTTCAGGCAAACCTGTCAGACTGCGTTGGCTATACCGTCACACTCTACATCCGTGAAACCGAGGCATCACTCATGGTTCAAGATCTCGAACGTACTCGCCTAAACGACTCACCTAGCCCGTCTCCCGCAAACCCTTTTCCAGAATCAGCTCCTGCTGCCAACCCCGTATTTTTTAGAACTTACAGCCGTCGTGGAGAAAAGGCGGCGAACGTTCGAGAAACTTGGGAGGAGGTGTGCGATCGCACTCTGCGCGGCGTGGTCGAGCTAGGCAACCTGACGCCCCAGGAAGCCGAATTAGTCTCTCGAATGCAGCGACAGCTCAAAAGTCTGCCGTCGGGTCGCTGGCTTTGGGTGGGCGGCACAGACTGGATCGCCAAGCCCGAAAACTTCTCTGGTTCCTACAATTGCACCAGCACCAACGTGGTGGACTGGCGTGCCTTTGGTCTGATGATGGATCTGGCAATGATGGGCTGCGGTACTGGAGCCGTGCTGGAACCCAAGTATATTGATCAGCTCCCGGTCATTCGCAATCGCCTAACGGTAGAAGTGACAGGTGCGATCGGCTCTGCATCTCCAGAGCTGCGTCGAGACACAACTGAGGTCAGCTTTGCCGCAAATCAGGCAACGATTCAGGTCGGAGATAGCCGCAGGGGTTGGGTCAAGTCCTACCAGACTTTACTAGAGCTTTCGACAGACGATCGCTTTTCTGGAGAAGTGCAGGTCTTAATCGATCTGAGCCAGGTGCGTCCCGCAGGAGAGCGACTTAAGGGCTTTGGCGGCGTGGCAAATCCGGTACGTCTGCCCCAGCTCTACGAGCGCTGTGCCGCAATTTTAAACAAAACGATCGGGCGCAAGCTAAATGCGATCGAGTGCTGCTTGTTGATTGACGAAGCGGCAGCTTGCGTAGTGGCCGGAAACATTCGCCGCAGTGCCGGAATGCGACAGTTTGACAGCGAAGACCAAACGGCAACGACCGCAAAAGATAACCTCTGGCAGCAGGATGCGGCAGGCAATTGGAGCATTGACCCCGAACGAGACGTGCTGCGGATGGCAAACCACACGCGCGTTTTTCACCACAAGCCAACGCTGCAAGAATGCACGGATGCCGTGCGGAAGCAGTTTTACTCAGGCGAAGGAGCAATTCAGTGGGCAGGAGAGGCGATCGCCCGTTCCAATGGCGATTTGCTCACCAGTTCAGCTCTAAAGACAGATTTTCTGCAAGCCTACGGGCAGGGCAAAGGCAAGCAGTGGCTAAAGGCTCACTCGCCCCAAATATCTGACCAAGAGCTAGAGCATCGGCTAGGACGCTATGGGCTAAATCCCTGCGGCGAAATCCTCGGAGAGAACTTCCACTGCAACCTGTCTGAAGTGCATCTGAATCAGCTTGATCCACTTAACTTCAAGGAGCAGGAGGAGGCATTCACGGCGGGGGCGCTCTCAGTTGCCGGGTTGCTGAACCACCAGTTTGGTGAGCCTCGCTATCAGGAGTCGCGTCTGCTCGACCCGATCGTCGGCGTGTCCTTCACCGGACTCTTTGATTTCTTCGTTCATGCCTTTGGCGCTGAGTGGCTGCGCTGGTGGGAAGAAGGTCGTCCAGATACGGTTACAGGGCTGCAATTCAAACAAAAAGAGCAGGAATACCTCAGCCGCTGGAAAGCAACCGTGCATCGTGTGGTTTGGGAATATTGCGATCGCCACAACCTGCGTCGCCCCAATCGCTGCACTACCGTTCAGCCTGCCGGAACCAAGAGTCTGCTGACGGGTGCAAGTCCAGGCTGGCATCCGCCCAAGGCTCAGCGCTTCCTGCGTCGCATCACCTTCCGCAAAAACGATCCGGTGGCGATGGCTTGCTACGACTACGGCTATCGGCTGATTCCCTCTCAGTCGGATAAAGACGAGAACGGTCGATTGCTGGATGATGCCTTTGATCCGCGCTGCACCGAGTGGCTGGTAGAAATTCCGGTAGAAGTTTCCTGGGCGAACCTGCCGGAAGCTGACCAAATTGATATTTCCAAATTCTCGGCGCTAGCTCAGGCAGATTTCTATATGCAGGTGCAGAAGCACTACACGGCTCACAACACCTCGGCAACGATCGAGCTGCGGGAAAACGAAATTGACGGGCTGGCGGCTCGGCTACATCAGGCGATTCAATCCGATGAGGGCTATATCTCAGCCGCTCTGCTGGCTCGGTTCGACGATTTGCAAACCTTCCCTCGCCTACCGTTTGAGCCAATTTCTAAAGTAGAGTACGAGCAGTTTTCCCAAGAGGTGCTGATGCGCCGCCGCACGGATGATTTCCATCAGGTTCTCAGCCGCTACGACTCAGGTGAAATGTTTGAGGCGGGTCCGGCGGGTTGCGACAGCGACAAGTGCATGCTGCCAGAGAAGAAAGGGTAAGCGAGATCTAGGCGCTAAGGATTCAGGTGCTAAGGATTCAGGTGCTAGGATCAGAGCGATCGCCCTATACACGCTATAAAAAGGAGCTTCGGAATGTTTTTGGATGAGCTAACGCCCGTATTTAGAGAGTTAGTCGGACACCCTGTAGCGTTCTTGGGAGGTGTCGTTTCTGGGCTTCTACGCCTTAATTTATCCGAAGATCCGGTCAGGAGTTGGCTGGATCATCAATCTGGTTCGCGATCGTACTCCTCGACTTCGAGCGGAGCGACCAACGGCAAGAATGGCCCTCAGTCCATCTCAATCGATTAATTTAGCGCCAATAGATGGGCTTTGACATGGGGCTGAACGAGTTCAGCCCCATGTTTACGCTGAGCCTGCTGTACAAATTTGTCAAACCAAACCTTTTCAAACTTGTCCTGCTCAAAATTTCCATGCATCGTCTTGCTCAAAGGCTGCATTTAGCAATTCATCTTGCCATCCTTCTACCTGAAGGCGTAGCCGTAGGGCAGGATCTTGCGATGAGGTTGCAGATTGGTAGAGTTTGCCAATTGATCGCTGGTAATCGGCGATCGCGCAGTTCCAGTCTCCTCGCAGGTGATAGGTGCGTCCACGTTCGGCAAAGATATGACCTTCTAAGCGGCTCAGGCAAAGGGCTAGATCGAAGCTCTCTAGGGCGCGATCGTACATTTCTAGCTCTCGGAAGGTGATGCCCTGATTGATCCAGGCGCGCACATTAGCAGGATTAAGATCCAGCGCGATGTCGTAGTCCAGGATGGCTTCTAAATATTGCCCCTGGGATGCGTAGTAGTTGGCGCGGTTGTTGTAGGCACTATCCAGACGAGGGTTTAGCTCAATGGCGCGGTTGTAGTCGGCGATCGCTTCCTCGAACAGCCCGCTTTGAGCGTAAATTAATCCTCGATTGCTGTGATCAATGGCGCTCTTGGGGTTGCGGATTAACAGTTCGCTAAATAAAGCGATGGCTTCTGCGATGCTGCCCTGCTGAGCTAGCGATAGAGCCTGCTGCCGAATCACTGTGTCATACTCAACTGAGCTGAGCTGGCAATCTGAAGACAGGCGATCGATAGCTTTTAGAGGCTTAGATTGCCACCGTTTTTGCGGCTGACTGCCGGAATGCTGAGACTTTGAGGCAGCGCGGCGATTGGTTCTTTTGCTGGGGTCAATGAAAGAGCGAGTGTTCATGATCGTCCTTACAGTATCTACACCCCATGGGGGCTTTTGCTTGCGACGCGCTGACTTAAAGTGTTTGTAACCTAGGGTGTCTGTAACTCAAGGTGTCAGGGACTCAAGGTATCAGGAACTCAAGGTATCAGGAACTCAAGGTGTCAGGCGTTCTACTTTTTGCTATCTCTGGCTATATGTCACTTAATAAGGTGTCTGAATGGAAAATGTTAGGTTGAAAGTACTGAAAAAACCGGGAGAAGGTGAAGGAATTTTTTTGGCGGTTCGATGCTTCCCAAAAGGCGATCGCTCTACAGACAAGCGAGTTGCAGAGTTATTTCGTTTACTAATGCCAACCTCAACCTGTTTCAGTAGTATTGCGGAAAAACTCTGCGGAGTTCATGAATTTCCTGGAGAATGTGAAGAGATATTGATTAAGGCGAGATGAATTTTCAAAAGCTTGCTGAAAACTGCTTTTTCAGGTAAGTGCATTCGTGGCTCAGGCCAATATCTCATCTCTTTTGGCTCATCCATCAGAGATTTTGTAGGGTCTGCCATCTATCTGATTAAATGAGCTTATTTCACAAAACTTTATTATTCATGCTCTGTACCTTATACTGCACAAGGGTGACTGCGTAAAGGAGTGGAAATATCATGGTGTCGGAGGCAATAAAGCCCCTGACTGTGCCGAGAGAATTCTTGGGTCCGCCAGGTAGCCTAAACCCAACCCTGCTGCTGTTCTTGACGGCAGTTGCAATGGCGATTGCATCGACGGTGGGATACTGGCTGTGGAATTTACCGGGATGGTTCTGTTTTTGCATTAACACGATCGCTTTGCATATCGTCGGCACCGTAATCCACGATGCCTCACACAATGTGGCGCATCGTAATCGGGTGATGAATGCTGTTTTGGGGCATGGCAGCGCTCTGATGCTGGGCTTTGCGTATCCTGTGTTTACGCGGGTACACATGCAGCATCATGCAAACGTCAATGACCCAGACAATGATCCCGACCATTTTGTCTCAACCTATGGGCCTCTATGGCTGATCGCGCCTCGTTTCTTTTACCACGAGGTGTTTTTCTTCAAGCGGAAGCTGTGGCGTAAGTTTGAACTGCTGGAGTGGTTTTTGAGCCGATTGGTGTTTGCGACTATCGTCTTTCTAGCGATTCGCTATGACTTTGTAGACTTTTTGTTTAATTACTGGTTCTCTCCAGCGCTGGTTGTAGGTTTGGCGCTCGGTCTATTTTTCGACTACTTTCCGCATCGTCCCTTTCAAGAGCGCGATCGCTGGAAGAATGCCCGCGTCTATCCCAATCCTGTTTTGAATGTGCTGATTATGGGGCAGAACTACCATCTGATTCATCATCTTTGGCCTTCAATTCCTTGGTATAAGTACCAGCCTGCTTATGAGGCCACTCGTCCTTTGCTAGATGCTAAGGGTTGTCATCAGTCGCTAGGGGTTTTTCAGGGCAAAGCTTTCTGGAGTTTTGTCTACGATATTTTCTTAGGCATTCGCTTTCACGGTCATCACTCTGGTGATTCGCCGGGTGATCAAACAGACCAGCCGGAAGTTTAGAAGGGCGATCGACAAAGGTTTTGATGGGTGGGCAATGTCCACCCTTTTTTATGAAAACTTTGGGCAATCACCGCCCTAAATGGCTATCTGCAATAATTGGGATAGCTGGTATTGCTGGTTTTATGTATGAATTTTTTTGAAAGGGGCGCTCCGCGCCCCTTTCAAAAAAATTCATACATAAAACCAGCAACGCCAGATAGCTGACTCGGTACTCGTCTAGAGCTAAATCATGTACGACACCTACGACAAAGATTTTTATCGCTGGACGCGGGAGCAGTCTCTGTTTCTAGGAAATCGAGACTGGGAGTCATTAGACGTTGAGCATTTGATTGAGGAAATAGCCAGTTTGGGCAAGCAGCAGGAGAGAGAATTGGAGTCCCGGCTGCGGATTCTTCTGGCTCATTTGCTCAAGTGGCAGTTTCAACCCGATCGCCAGAGCAATAGCTGGAGAGCCACAATTCGGGAGCAGCGTAGCGCGATCGCCAGACATCTACAGGAAAATCCCAGCCTGAAGCCTTACTTACCAAAAGCTTTTACCCTGGGTTTTGAGTACGGCTTAGATTTGGCGGTCAGAGAAACCAACCTGAGCTATGACACATTCCCCTCAGAGTGTCCCTATTCTCTGGAACAGGTTTTGGATAGCAGTTTCCTGCCCTAGAGTGGTTCTGTCTCCGAGAGAAAACGTTGGGTCGCGGTCCATCATCATCCTTGCACTGACCATCATCATTGCACTGACAATGAGCCTACTCCTGAATCACGGACTTCGATGCTACAGAGATCCCAACTAGATCTTGAAAGTGATAATTGTCCCACAAGCTGGCAAAGTCTGAATCAGTCTTTACTCTGGTCTTATACCTGGGGTAATACGCAATCGAAATTTTTAGATTCTCTAATGCCAGATCGGGCTGATCATGAAGCAGATAGTAATACGCCTTGCCATAATAGCCGTTGCCATAATCTGGTTTAATTTCAATGCTCTTATTGAGTTCAGCGATCGCCTCTTCATATCTTTTCAGTTTGAGCAAGACGTATCCTCTGTGATTACGGGCACGATAGAAGCTGGGTTGATTGGCAATTAATCGATCGTATATTTCTAGGGCTTCAGCATATTGCCCCTGAATGTGTAGCAGGTAGCCCCGTTCAAACCACATGAGGGAATCGTCGGGTTTCAATGCCATGGCTCTCGTGCTGGCTGCCAATGCCTGCGGATATTGCCTGAGCCTGCGCAACGCCTTAGTCTTTCCATGCCATGCTGCAAATAAATCGTCAACATCAACGAGGGTTTTACCGATCGCCTGATCGTAGGCATGAATTGCTTCTGCATAGCGCCCTGCAAAGAATAAAGCATCTCCCTCTCGCACAAAGTCATTGATGCACAGATCTAGACTCGAACTTTTCGACTTCAAGTGATCCAACTGCTCCGTTAGCGTTTCAATTTTCCGTTTCTTTTCGTCAGAGAGTTCGTCTTTTGAAGTGGCGACGAGAGTAATGCTAGTGATTTGCTGAAAGATGCGGTCTTTTTCTCGCTCTACTTCTGTTGCAGCGCTTTTAAGCGCTTCTAGCTGAGTTTCAAATTCGGTTTTTAGCTGATCGATTTCTGCCTGAAATTCACTAGCTTGCTGCTGCACTTGTCTAGTCACAGCTAGGGACTCCTGCCCCAACTCAAGCATTTGTTTCTGAATAATGAGCGTCTGCTGCTTTAACTCTGCCTGTACCTGAGCTTCAATTTCTTTTCGGATCTGCTCGTCCATTTCTTCGCGTAGCTGTTGAATAGCTCTTTGACGAGAGAGATATAGCAGCACCGTGGCAATGATGGGCAGCACTGTCAAAATTGCCAGCAGGACATTGAGCAAAGCTGTAGTGTGATTGAAAGCGCGATCGACTTCTTCCTGAACCACCTTGCGCATTTGCAACTCTTGCTGCAAGTCCTGCATCCGGTTCGCTTCCTGTAGGCGTTGCGGCTGCTCTTGAGTCGAGGGAAGAGTTACCTGGGATACAAGCTGAGATGGGCTGCCCTGCGCGACAACCGCCGGAAACCCAATCCAACTAGCTGCGACGATGCCAATCAGTCCAGACCCTATATGAACATGTCTTCTCATGTACAACCCGCCCATCATGTACAACCTGCCCATCTTCGATGCGTAAGCTGATTTTAGTGCGATCGCTCCTATTGAGTGCCCGTTGTCGCAGGATCGGCTAGAGCTTTATCCCTCTTTTAGACCTGTCACTTAGAGTGTCTAGAGTTACACTGGATTTAGAGCTGTTGTTTCGTCAGACTCGCCCGACAGAATGGGTAGTTTGGCTGAAGACAATGCGCCGAGCTGTAGCAGATTGCAAAAGGCGACAGAGAGAATATGAAGCAGGCTGAGGGTAAAGTTTTGATGGGTACGCTGAATAAAAAGGGGAAGCGCCCCCTGAAAAGCTCCCTGGTGACTGGAACGGTGACGGCAGTTTGGCTGATGCTCCAGGCTACGCTGATCAGTCCGCCCAGCGTGGCGCAAACTTCGTCTCGTGAGGGCGGGCTGACCTATAGTTCGCTGGTTGAAAAGATTGAGGCGGGAGAAGTTGCGAAGGTGGCGATCGACCCGGTGCGGGGAGTCGCAGAGGTGCGGCTGAAGAACCAGGCGAAGGACAGCGCCACCCAAGAAGTTGTTTTGTTTGGCGACAGCAATCCTGAATTAGTTGAGGCTGCCCGTAACAACAATGTCGATCTGGAAGTGCAGCCCTCGACTGATGGCGGCACGGTGGCTTGGCTGATTACCCACGGTCTGCTGGCGTTTGTGCTGCTGATGGCGCTGCTGATGTTCTTGCGGCGAACGAATAATTCTTCGGGTCAGGCAATGAGCTTTGGCAAATCGAAGGCACGTTTTCAAATGGAAGCCAAAACAGGCGTGATGTTTGATGATGTTGCCGGAATTGAAGAAGCTAAGGAAGAGCTGCAAGAGGTCGTTACCTTCTTGAAGAAGCCGGAGCGATTTACGGCTGTAGGGGCGAAGATTCCTAAGGGCGTGCTCTTGGTGGGACCTCCAGGTACAGGAAAAACCATGTTGGCTAAGGCGATCGCCGGAGAGGCGGGTGTCCCTTTCTTCAGCATTTCCGGCTCCGAATTTGTGGAAATGTTTGTCGGAGTAGGTGCCTCGCGGGTGCGCGACCTGTTCAAAAAGGCAAAAGAGAACGCGCCCTGCATTATTTTTATCGATGAAATTGACGCGGTGGGGCGGCAGCGCGGTACGGGGATTGGTGGCGGCAACGACGAGCGAGAGCAGACTCTGAACCAGCTCTTGACCGAAATGGATGGCTTTGAAGGCAATGCCGGAATCATCATCATTGCAGCAACCAACCGTCCAGATGTCTTGGATTCGGCGCTGCTGCGTCCGGGTCGATTCGATCGGCAGGTGCAGGTCGATCTGCCCACCTATAAGGGTCGCTTGGGTATCCTGGAAGTTCATGCTCGCAACAAGAAGCTTGATCCCAGTGTGTCTTTAGAGACGATCGCCCGCCGTACGCCCGGTTTTTCGGGTGCTGAGCTAGCTAATATGCTCAACGAGGCGGCAATCTTAACGGCACGTCGGCGCAAGGAAGCTGTGACTCCGCTAGAAATTGATGATGCGATCGATCGCGTCACTACGGGCATGACCCTAACACCGCTCCTAGACAGCAAGAAGAAGCGGCTGATTGCCTACCATGAGGTCGGTCATGCCCTGCTGATGACGCTGCTCAAAAACTCTGACCCGCTCAATAAGGTGACGATCATTCCGCGATCGGGCGGCATTGGAGGCTTTGCGCAGCAGACCTTTAACGAAGAGATGATTGATAGCGGTCTGTACACCCGCTCCTGGCTGCTCGATCGCATCACGATCGCGCTGGGCGGACGCGCCGCCGAGGAAGAAGTGTTTGGCGATGCCGAGATTACGGTGGGAGCTAGCAACGATATTCAAGTGGTGGCAAACCTAGCGCGGGAAATGGTGACGCGCTACGGTATGTCTGAGCTAGGACCTTTCGCTCTAGAAAGCGGCAATAGCGAGGTGTTCTTGGGGCGTGACTGGATGGCGCGGGTGGAATATTCTGAAGAAGTTGCGACCCAAATTGACCATCAGGTGAGAGCGATCGCCGTTCGCTGCTATGGCGAGTCTCGTCGTATCATCCGCGAGAACCGGGAGCTAATGGATCAGCTAGTCGAGATGCTGCTGGAGCAGGAAACGATCGAGGGTGAGCAGTTCCGTCAAATTGTGGGACAACACACGACCTTGCCTGAGAAACAGCTGATGGCAGCGCAGGTTTCCTGATCTTTACAGCAACCGTCAAAGCAGTTAGGACGGGGACATTTTTAGTGGGGCGCTTCGCGCCCCACTAAAAATGTCCTAGGCAACTGGCGACAGCCATAATCTAACTTTCGTGAGCGCTCTCAATAGATTGAGGGCGCTTTTTGCGTAGATTAACCCAGCCTACATCCACGCAAAATCTGGGACTCAAAAGTGCATAGCCTGTTCATTTAGACAGGTAATTTGGACTAATTGATGGTATTTTTTTGAAGGTTGGCGATCGCGCCTGTTCATAGAATCAGACTTCTAGTTTCTGTAGCGAACTACACAAGCGATGCTATCCGATGCTTCTACGCTTCACATAGCCTGAAAGCTAGATTTCTAGCTTAATGTTCTGTCCGCTTAGACAACGTAGCGGTGTAGCGGATAGTATTAAGTCGCGCTCTAGTCAGCCTAGATTTAAGTAGATTTTGATTTAACCTTCGTTCTGAGGACTATCATCGTGCCTGAAGTAACCCACCCCGCCCACAAAGCTGGTGATTTTCTAGTTGACTATGAAGAAAAAGTTTTTCCGGATGTAAAGGCAGATCCAGGTGAGAAAGCGCTAGTCACGTTTCACACGGTTGCCTTTGAGGGATCGATCGGGTTTGTAAACCTACTGCAAGCCACTCGCCTCCTGCGGAAAGGCTTTGAAACTTCGATTTTGCTCTATGGGCCAGGCGTGACGCTGGGCGTACAGCGCGGTTTTCCGAAGCTGGGAGATGAAGCTTTCCCAGGGCATCAGAATTTCAACAATCAAATCAGCAAATTCATCTCGGAAGGCGGCAAAGTCTACGCTTGTCGATTTGCATTGCAGGCGCTCTATGGTCATGGTGAACCTTCGCTGATTGAAGGAATTCGTCCGATTAGCCCTCTGGATGTGCTGGATTTGGTGTTACTGCACCGTAAGGATGGCGCGTTCATTCTGGATACCTGGACACTGTAGTTTGTACCTCTAGAAATTTTGTACTTCTAGAAATTTTGGATTTTGGGTTGAGCTAAGATCCAAAATCCAAAATCATCACCCGTTGAATTGATTGGGAAAAGAGCATACAGTCAGGAGAAGCTCCATGAGCGATTCACAGATAGTCCGGGCGGCAGCCGTGCAGATTAGCCCTGTGTTGTTTAGCCGAGAGGGCACAACCGAGAAGGTGCTAGAGGCGATCGCTAAAGCCGCTCAGGCAGGCGCACAGCTTGTGGTGTTTCCAGAAACCTTTGTGCCCTACTACCCGTATTTTTCGTTTGTGCAGCCCCCTGTGCTGATGGGCAAAGAGCATATGCGGCTCTATGAGGAAGCCGTTGAGGTTCCCAGCGCGGTCACAGATGCGGTAAGTCGAGCGGCGCGATCGTACAAAATTGTCGTGGTTTTGGGCGTGAATGAGCGAGACAACGGCTCGATTTATAACACTCAGCTTGTGTTTGATGCCGATGGGACACTGCTGCTAAAGCGCCGCAAAATTACTCCGACCTACCATGAGCGCATGGTTTGGGGACAGGGCGATGGTGCAGGACTGAAGGTGGTAGACACGGCAGTGGGTAAGCTGGGCGCTCTTGCCTGCTGGGAGCATTACAACCCTCTAGCGCGGTTTGCCCTAATGGCACAGCATGAGCAAATTCATTGCGCTCAATTTCCTGGCTCCATGGTGGGACAAATCTTTGCCGACCAGATAGAGGTAACCATTCGACATCATGCTCTAGAGGCGGGCTGCTTCGTGGTCAACGCGACCGGGTGGCTGTCTCCCGAACAGATTGGGCAGGTGACAGCCGATGAGAAATTGCAGCGGGTGCTGACGGGCGGTTGCTACACGGCCATCATTAGCCCTGAGGGCGTGCCGCTCTGTCCGTCCATTACCGAAGGCGAGGGAATGGCGATCGCCGATCTAGATTTTTCCCTGATTACCAAGCGCAAACGCATGATGGACAGCGTCGGGCATTACTCTCGCCCCGACCTGTTGCAGCTCCAGATGAATGCTTCTCAGTGGTCGGTCGCTACGGGCATCGATCCAGCTCCCGCTGCTGCTGAATTGCTGAGCCAAGGAGCATCAGCGCCAGCGCCGATCGAGCCGACCTACCTGACCCTAAATCCCTAATCCTCGCCCTCTAGTCTTTCGCCAAGTAAACCTGGTAGTTCTCTAGAGATTTTGGATTTTAGATGAAATCCAAGATCAATAGGTTTATGCTCTGCCTCATTTCTGATCCTCTATTTTCTCTGCAATGGATAAACAACATCTGATTACGGAACTGCAATCGCATGGTCTGAAGCTGGTTGAGCAGGAGGTAGGAGCCGCAGGACGAAAGGGCGGAGCGGGACCTTCTGATCACAAGGCAGTGACGATCGAAGGCACAACGGTGATGGTGCCGATTTTTACAGGAACTGCCGCCCGATCGCCCTACACAGCAAAATTGGATTCTGGTGCAGGTTCACAGACTTTGCACTTGCAGGAAGAGGCGATCGCCCCTATCAGCTTTCCGCAGCAGCCGAAGTTCTATGGTCTAGCCACAGCAGAGGGAATTCCTTATTGGAAGATTGCGTTACTCCACAGCCAGGATGTCCTAGCGACCACGGTGTTGCAAACCTGTATGCGCTACATCGATACCGAAAGCGCCTGTCAATTTTGCGCCATTGGTCAGTCGTTGGAGGCAGGACGAACGATCGCGCGTAAATTGCCCGCCCAGCTTGCCGAGGTGGCTGAAGCTGCCGTGCGGCTAGACGGCGTGAAGCACATGATTATGACGACGGGTACGCCCAATACCACCGATCGCGGAGCAGCTTATCTCACCGAGTGTGTGCGCGTCGTCAAGCAGCGGGTAGACCTGCCAATTCAGGTTCAGTGTGAGCCGCCCGATGATTTTATCTGGTTCGATCGTCTCAAAGCTGCTGGAGTAGACAGCTTGGGGATGCATTTGGAGGCCGTTGATCCAGCGGTACGCGATCGGATTATGCCGGGGAAAGCGACTGTTCCCGTAGAGTTTTACTTTCAAGCATTTGAAGCTGCCGTGCAGGTCTTTGGCTGGGGGCAAGTTAGCACCTACCTGCTGGCAGGCTTGGGAGATAGTTTAGAAACGTTGGTGGAAGCTAGCGATCGCTTGATTCAAATTGGGGTCTATCCGTTTGTAGTGCCTTTTGTGCCCATCAGCGGCACGCCGCTTGCTGCCCAACCTGCTCCTAGCAGCGAGTTTATGTACAGCCTCTATCAGCAGGTCAGCGCTTTGCTCAATCGGGCAGGCATGTCTTCAGCAGCCATGAAAGCGGGATGTGGCAAGTGTGGTGCCTGTTCGGCGCTGTCGACCTTTGAGCAGCCGACACCCACAAAAGCCCTGAATCTCTAAGTTCCTACTCTATTTTCTTCCATGTCCAGCTGTTCCTATCAATTCAAGCTTGCGGTAACTCCAGCAGAAATTGCCGCCTACTTTGCTCTCCGCCAAGCCATCTTTGCTGAAGAGCAGCAGATTTTTCAGGGAAATGATCTAGATGAGTGGGATGCGATCGCCTATCCTATTATTGCTGTTGCAACTGTTTTGCAGCCGCCGGACTCGCAGCAGCCTGAGCAGCAAAAAGTTGTGGGCGTTGTCCGCATCTATGAAATGGAGCCGGGGCTTTGGTATGGTGGCAGGCTAGGCACCCATCCGGAGTACCGTAAAGGCTGGCGAATTGGCAAAGGCTTAATCGAAAAGGCTGTCACCACGGCAAATACTTGGGGCTGTAACCAGTTTTTAGCAACTGTGCAGATGCAAAACGTGCGCTTTTTTCAGCGGCTGCATTGGCGATCGCTTCAGGAAAAAACTTTCTGCGATCGGCTGCATCATCTGATGGAAGCTGATCTTGACCATTATCAGCCTCTCTCTTTGCCTGATGCAGAACCTCGCCCAGCCCTTCCTCTTTGGCAAGCCGAACGGCACGAGGCGCAAGCGTGTTAAGTCAGCTCATCACAAATCTACGGCAAGCTTTGGGCATCTTGCAGAAGCAGGACATTCAGGTTATATCTCAGGTCATCTCTGAGGCTGCATCCCGGCAAGACCTGTCTGCTGCTCAGCTTGGAGATGACTGTGCGGCCATTCCCGACGGAGACGGCTATCTGCTCTTAGCCGCCGAGGGGATTTTGCCGATGCTGGTAGAGACAGAACCCTGGTTTGCCGGGTGGTGTGCCGTCATGGTAAACGTCAGCGATATTTATGCGATGGGCGGACGACCGATCGCCGTCGTAGACACCATCTGGAGCCAGTCGCTTTCCCAGAGTCAGGCTTTGCTGGCAGGAATGCGGGCAGCTTCTCAGACCTATCAAGTGCCGATTGTCGGTGGACATACCAACTGCCATAGCGTTTATAACGCTCTGTCTGTGGCGATTTTGGGGCGATCGCAGCGGCTCATCAGCAGTTTTGGTGCCAGGGCGGGCGATTGCTTGCTGATGGCGATTGATCTACGCGGCAAAGCCCACCCTCAGCATCCTTTTTGGAATGCGGCCACAGAGGCTGACCCCGCAGAGCTGCGACAAGATTTAGCGATTCTGCCTGCTTTGGCAGAGTCGGGGCTGTGCGATGCCGGGAAAGATATCAGCATGGGGGGTGTGGTGGGCACATTACTGATGCTGCTAGAAACTTCTGGCTGTGGAGCAGTGCTAGATTTAGACGCAATTCCCCATCCAGATATGCCTCTGGAACGGTGGCTTACCTGTTTTCCGAGCTATGGCTTTTTGCTCAGCATTCGTCCTGAGCAGGTTACTGCCGTGCAGGAAAAGTTTCATCAGCGAGACTTGACTTGCGCGATCGTCGGACAAATTCAGCCAGGGAGAAAGCTCAACTTGCGACTACAGGGCGAAACTCAGCTCTTTTGGGACTTGCAGCAGGAGCCATTAACAGGCTTTTCGCCCGAAATACCTCCAAAGGCGCAACGATGAGCGACAGACTTCGAATTGCGCTACTCACCTACGCCACAAAGCCCAGAGGCAGCGTTGTGCATACGCTGGAATTGGCGGAAGCCCTGCATCATCTAGGACATGACGTTTGTATTTATGCTTTAGATAAAGCGGATGACGGAAAAAACAGAGGCTTCGATCGCCCTCTCTCCTGCAAAGTACAGCTCATTCCGACTGCTCCTGTCAGTGGAGATATCGATCGCCTTATCCAACAGCGGATTCAAGAATTCGTTGATTTTCTGACTTATGAGCCTTCA
The DNA here is from genome assembly GCF_059504425.1 of Drouetiella sp. Lineage (NCBI taxonomy): Bacteria > Bacillati > Cyanobacteriota > Cyanophyceae > Oculatellales > Oculatellaceae > Drouetiella > Drouetiella sp. Next base: position 54,909 of record NZ_JCACIN010000013.1, on the reverse strand, counting down.
CCCTACGACTGCTATCACGCGCAGGACTGTATTAGCGCCAATGCTTTGCTACAACTGCGGCAGCAGGGGCAAATTCCGCACTTCATCCGGACTGTCCACCATATTGACGAGTTCAACAGCCCTTACTTACAGGCTTGCCAAGAAAAATCGATCGCCGAACCCAACCTATGCCTTTGCGTCAGTGCCTACTGGCAAACTCAACTGCTTCAACGTGGCATTGATGCCCATCGAGTAATCAACGGCGTAGACACCGATCGCTTTACGCCAAGCCATCTCACCCCTCAGAACATAGAGGCTCTGCTTACTCTGAAACAGCAGCTCAGCCTATCCGGAAGCCCAATATATCTGACCGTAGGCGGCATCGAACCCCGCAAAAACTCGATCGCCCTGCTGCAAGCCTTCGCCCAAACCCTGAACCACTTTCCCCAAGCGCAGCTTGTAATTGCAGGTGGTGCAACGCTATTTGACTATCAAGACTACCGCGATCGCTTCTTCGCCGAAGTCGATTGGCTGGGGGTCAGCAAATCTCTCGTGTTGCCAGGAGTAGTTGCCGAAGCTGACCTACCGCTGCTGTACCATGCCGCCGATGCCTTTGTATTTCCTTCGCTTAAAGAAGGCTGGGGGTTAGTCGTGATGGAATCGATCGCCTCAGGCTTACCCGTCATTACCTCACGGCAGCCCCCCTTCACCGAGTTTTTGTCAGAGCAGCAAGCACTCATGGTCAACCCAGAAGATGTAGGCGCGATCGCCCAAGCCATGATCCAGGTGATGCAGCCTGAGTTAGCAAACGCTTTAATTGCTGAAAGTCAAACCCTTTGTGACAGCTACACGTGGAAAAGCTCTGCCAAAATGCATATAAAAGCCTATCGTCAGCTACTAGAAGTATCGCAAAACCACTAGCTCAAAACCCAAAACCAACCATACCCAAAACCGACTATGCCCGAAATTCGTTTCCAAATCCAATGGCCCGACGGCTCCCAAGAAACCTGCTATTCGCCCTCGCTCATAGTCAAGGAGTATTTCACGCCCGAACAAAGCTACCCGCTAGAAGACTTCGTAACACGATCGCGCACTGCATTACAGATTGCCAGCGATCGCGTCAAAGCCAAATATGGCTATCCATGCGGTCTAGCGTTAGGGCAGCTAGACGAAATCGAGAGCAAAGCAATTCAGTTTCACAATTTACCTCAACCGCAAGTTCAAGTCATCCGCTTCATCGAATAGAAACGCCCGATCGCCTCACCGATGCAAAGCGATCCCTTCCTCCCACAAAACGCCTCATGCAGAGGGGGTGTGGGGGACGTGCCCGTCCCCTGCTAGGGGTTTGGGGGAAACCCTCAAAGCTGTTTGGTTCTCACCCACACCTCAAGGACTCCTGCCAGTTCAATTTGATGGGTGTTCCTTAAGAGGCAAGGGTTTTTAGTGGCGTGGGCAAAGTCCACGCCACTAAAAACCCTTGCCTAAACACCACTACCATTCGATAAAGGGAGAGGTAGTTTTTGAGCGTTACCCTCCATGCAATCCTCAAAAACCACCTGCCTCGTTCGAGTCTTAAATGAGCATCAGCTCGCCAAATACTCACGAATATCCGCTCTACGCTTACGCAGCTTAGTCAACGCCTCCCGCTCAATCTGCCGTACTCGTTCGCGGCTGATATTGAGGCGATCGCCGATCTTCGCTAAAGTCAAAGCCTGACCATCCTCTAAGCCAAACCGCAGAGACAGAACCTCTCGCTGCTGAGGCGTTAAATCCGCCATAATTTGCTCTAGCTCAGAACGCAGAGCCGATTGAGCCGCAAACTCCTCTGGCGATGGTCCTGTGTCTTCCAACAGCTCTCCCAGCTCTGTATCCTGATTGTCGCCGACCCGTAAATCTAGCGACAAAGGCAAGCGTGCCCGCTCCAAGTATTCGCGTACCTGTTTAGGGGTTAACTCCAGCTCCGCCGCAAGCTCCGCCGCAGTTGCAGCTCGCCCATACTGTTGAGAGAGCAATCGCTGAGCTTTCTTAATTTTGTTTAGCTTCTCTGTAATGTGGATTGGAAGACGAATCGTGCGACCCTTTTCGGCGATCGCCCTTGTGATTGCCTGCCGAATCCACCAATAGGCATAAGTCGAAAAGCGATATCCCTTGGTGGGATCAAACTTCTCAACACCGCGCTGCATCCCGATCGTGCCTTCTTGAATCAGGTCAAGAAGATCGACATTTCTCTTAATGTACTTTTTAGCCACAGAAACTACCAGACGCAGGTTGGCTTCCACCATTTTGCGCTTAGCATGTTCACCTTCAACAATGAGCTTCTCTAGCTCCCCAGTCGGGAGGGTTGCAAACTCTGCCCACTCTTGCAGCGTAGCAACGCGACCCATCTTATCTTCTAAAACTTCTTTCCATTCGTGAAGCTGTGCCAAGCGGCGCACCTGCTTACCGTAAAGAATCTCCTGCTCATGGGTTAGTAGCGGCACCCGACCAATCTCTCGGAGATAGGCGCGTACTAGGTCAGCAGAGGTTGAGGTAGTCTTCATAGCGCGTCTCTAGCTGTGGAGGAACTGATTTAGAACAAATGTACTATGATATGGCGATATTGCAACCTAGCAGTGTATGTAACGGACAGTGGGCTTGAAGGGGCAACACATCTCTTCGTATTTACCCTGCACTTGACGGGTAAATCCTTCTAATGAAGTGAGAGTCTTAGTCTTTCAGCAACCCCATTTCTCACGAGACAGGCATATCTCTCATAATCGTAACATCATTTTACAAATAAAGTTACAGTTCTACAGGTAGAGAATTCTTCTGTCTCGTACCCCCTCTAAGCCCAGAATACCCTGCTGATCGAAAATCAGAATGCATCCTGAGGAACAAAATTAGCCTCCATTCCTTTACATTTTCTGAAAAATGATTAGCGTAAACATTAAATCTTCTTAATATTGCTCAGCTTCTTAATCTTTGGCGTTTAATAGCTCTGTGATGAGGTAGCTGCAACTAAACCTGCTCGTTATGCTATCTTGGGTAAGGACTCGGATTTATGCGATTGCAACGCCCAAACTTTGTCAGGACCGGAAGGTAGCAGCAATACGGGATGCTTGTAATAGGCGTAAACTCCGGGTCTTTTGCTTTTAAGCCATCGCCCCAGCCTCTGCGGAATTCTCGCTACAGCAAGTGTGGAATTCTACATAGGCAATCGCCCAAATTGCTCCTATGCTGAAGGCTATGGCACTCTGACATGAAGGAGTCTGAGTTAAGATGGCTAACTTTGGAGATTTAGTACAAAAAGCTTTTTACCTAGGTGTAGGCGTTGCATCCTACGCTGCTGAGAAAGCAGGGACTACTCTGGGAGAGCTGCGATCGCAAGCCCAGAAGATTGCAGATGAAATGGTGGCTAGAGGCGAAATGACTGCCGACGAAGCTAAGCACATGGTTGACGAAATGGTTAGTCGGGCGCAGAAAGATGCGGTTTCAGGGAATGCGGCTGCCACACCTGAACCTCGACGCATTGAGATCCTAGACGATGAAGTTTCAGTAGATTCACAAGCTGAAGATTCACAAGCTGAAAGCCGAGTTGCCGGATCTCCTCAAGCTGACAGTCTGCGCGATCAAGTTGCCAAGCTTCAGGAAGAACTGCGGCGGCTAAAACGAGACTAAGTAACTAAAACCGCGATCGCTTCACCTCAAAATCTAAAATCCGAAATCTAAAATCTAAAATCAAAGCTATGGACGGTTGGCAGCAAGACTGGATGAAGGCATTGGAAGCTGTGACAGAAGGCATCGATCAATTTTTTCAGGACGTCGGCAAAGGCGTTGATGAGGCGGCCGATGTGCTCTTGGAATTTACCGAAAAAGTTGCCGAAGAGATAGAGCAAACCCTTGCCCCCTTTGAGGAAACGGTAGCTCCCAATATCGATCGCCTGGATGACCAGCTCACCGAATGGTTTGATCCGCTGCTGCAAATGATTCTGGGCTTTGAGGCGACGCTCGATCGCGCAGCTGAGCCGATTACTCATACCGTAGAGCCGCTGATTAATCAGCATCCGCTTTGCGTTGGCTGTCGGCACTATCATGGTCAAGTTTACAGTGGCACGATGCTGGTTTGTGCCATGCATCCTTATGGCATTACCGACGGATCAGAACAATGCCCTGATAAAGAGACGTATTCCTGGTCTTTTCCACCTATGAATCGATCAGATGATTCTAATGACAATTTTTAAGCTTTAGTGAAGCGCACTAAACTCCCCAAAGTTTTCCGGTTGCGGTAAATTTATCTGCGTATAAAAAAGAGGTAGATGCACCCTGATTACTTGCCCCTGGCTTAAACCAGGGGCTTTTTATTGTTTGGTAGTCCTCAAAAAATTGTTATGGCAACCGTCTTAGCGGTTAGAGCGGGGACATTTAGGGTGGGGCGCGAAGCACCCCACCCTAAATGTCCTAAGCAAACTGGCGGCAGCTGTATCTGAATACCACTACTTATGGTCTATCCGGGGCGTTGGATCACCTGCTCTAGTAGGCGACGGCGATCGCTCAGACTAATGCCCACCACTCGAATATAGTTTTCAGGATGTTCGCTCAAGCAAGCTTCCAGAGCGGCAATGGCTTCTGCACCGTTGCCTTCAAACATGCCGTAGCAGTTCCAAGAGTTGGTGCGAAAGCGGCGCTGATCGACATACTCAATTCCTAGGCGATGCCCCTGCCCAAGGATTTGATTGACCTGCGTCACCATTTCAGCCGTAAGCTGAGTGCTGGAAGGCTGTCCCGGTGGCGAAGTGGCAGGAGCAGCGGAACCATTTACAGGTTCGGGACGAGACTCAGTAGTTTCTCCCAGCTTGCGATTGAAGTAGAGAGCCTTATTGTATTCCTCGGCAAGGCGCATATCCTGAACCCGCCTTTGCTCCTCCACCATTTGTTGCCCGACCTCGATCAGGTGCCGCAAGCTAAAATCAGGCGATCGAAATTCTGGCGGCGCTTCGGCGCTGTTGACCACCCGTAGAGAGATGCGATCGATCCCCACCTCATCGACCAACCTTTGCACCTGCTCGTCATAGAGGCGCGATCGCAATGCTCCATAAAAATCGATTGACTGCTCAGGAAACGTGTCAACCAGTCTTTCAATATCGGCATGAGCCACCTCGTTCACCTGGAAAATACCGCTGACGATACCAATGCGATCGTCGCGGTTGGGTTCCCAGAAAAATTTATCCATGCGTCCATCTCGAATCAGCGGCGCATATAGGGTCGAGAGGTCATTGCCCGTAACGATGATGGGAATTCGCTGAATTGGTGAAGAGTCGTAGCTGCCCGGAAGCTGCACGTTCGTCGGATTATCGGCGATATTCATCAGCGTACCGTTTACCAACTGTGTGTTGATCGTGTACTGCGTATACTGATCAACGCGCCCTGCCCCCGCATCAATGTCATTAATCATCAACACCGCCATCTTGCCGCGCACTTTCACTAGGTCGGCTGCCTCTCGATAGCGGAGCCGCACTAGACGTGCCGGATCTCCTGCGTCGGGGCTTTCCAGCTCTCCGGCAGACATATGTACGACTTCGACACCCATGCGATCGAATGCCAGCTGGCACTGGAAAGTTTTGCCCTCTCCCTTGCGACCATGCACGCCCAAGAGCAGAGGCACCTTCACGTTGGGCAAATCAAGGTAGTTTTTCGTGATGTGAATCGCCAGCTTGTTGAGGAAGCGAGGGGAAATGTAGAAGCTCATAGGAAAAAGGTGCGGTTAAAAAACAAAAAGGAGGCAGGATATCCTACCTCCTAGTTCCCAAGGGATTCAAATCAACGAGTCCAAAAAATCAAGACCCGCAAGATTTATCGCTCAGTAGTCATCACTTAGTAGCGGTAACCAGTGTTGGTACCGGGCTTGTGAACGATAAAGCTCATCACCTGACACTGCTTCACGTTGTCGAAGGCAACCACGCGAATGTAGCAGTTGGGGTAATCAGTGCGGCACTGCTGCACTTCGCTCAGTACCTCTTGGGGAGCTTTGCAATTGAACATGGGCAGCTTCCACATCGTCCAGTAGTAGATTTGAGCTGCCGCATCTTCGTTGAACTCGATGCAGGGGAAATACCCTTGATCGATCGTGTATTGGATCTGACGCGCAATTTGCGCATCGGTCAGGGGAGGCAAATAGGAAAAGGTTTCGTACCGCCGCTCTTTGGGTAAAGTCTTCATGGATGCCTCTATGCGTTGTAAATTTTAGATTTTGGAGTCTTGTTTGGGATTCTTAGAGCCTGAATCTTAAATCCTGAGAAAGTCAGCGATCGCCTTCTAGCTCATTCGACTCCGGATGCAAATCACCTAAACCTGAATCAGAAGCTGGATCAACTTGCGTCATCCGCTCCAATTGCTGAGCGCGCTGCTGCATATTCGCTTGCTGAACGCCTGTACGAAGCATCTCTGGCAGGTAGTCCGCCACCTGCTCGGCAATATGTTCACGCACGGTCAAAATCCGAAAGGCGAGGCGCTGCTCCTCTTTAAAGAGAGCCTGCAAGTAAGCCTCCCCGTTCTGAATGCTTTCCCGCTCTGTGAACTTCCGTAGCCAGTACGATCGCTTCGGCTCTGTTTCATCCAGCTGCGCCATCACAACCCGTAACGCCTGATACGTCAAATAGCTGATCAGCGTCTTAGACGTATCTTTCGCAATCTGCTTCAGATCCATGGGCAATTTTGAATTTTAGATTTTAGATTTTGGATTTTGGATGGGTGGAAATCCAAAATCCAAAGTCCAAAGCTGTTTGCAAAATTGCAATTCGAGTAAAGCTGCGCCTAGATGGTGTCCTGTGCCTCGAATTCAAACTTGATTTCTTTCCACAGTTCACAAGCCGTTGCCAGCTCAGGAGACCAGCGGCAAGCTTCACGCAGGATGTCGCCTCCCTCACGCATCAAGTCACGACCTTCGTTACGAGCCTGAACGCAGGCTTCCAGAGCCACGCGGTTAGCCGTTGCGCCCGGAGCATTACCCCAGGGGTGACCCAAGGTGCCGCCACCAAATTGCAGCACAGAGTCGTCGCCAAAGATTTCTACCAGCGCAGGCATATGCCAAACGTGAATACCACCCGAAGCAACCGCCATCACACCCGGCATAGAAGCCCAGTCTTGGGTGAAGTAGATGCCCTTAGAGCGATCTTGCTCAACGTAGTTTTCCCGCAGCAGGTCTACAAAGCCCAAGGTGACAGCCTTGTCGCCTTCCAGCTTGCCCACAACGGTACCCGTGTGAATATGGTCGCCACCCGACATCCGCAAGCACTTTGCCAGAACCCGGAAGTGCATCCCGTGGTTTTTCTGACGGTCAATCACGGCGTGCATAGCGCGGTGAATGTGCAGCAGAACGCCGTTGTCGCGGCACCAGTGAGACAGCGTGGTGTTGGCGGTGAAGCCTGCGGTCAAGAAGTCATGCATGATGATGGGCATCTTGAGTTCTTTCGCATACTCAGCCCGCTTGATCATCTCTTCGCAGGTTCCAGCCGTACAGTTGAGGTAGTGACCCTTCACTTCGCCTGTTTCAGCTTGCGCCTTGTGGATAGCATCAGCAACAAAGGTGAAGCGATCGCGCCAGCGCTGGAACGGCTGGGAGTTGATGTTTTCATCATCTTTGGTGAAGTCTAGACCGCCGCGCAGACACTCATAAACTGCACGACCATAGTTCTTCGCAGACAACCCCAGCTTGGGCTTGATGGTGCAGCCCAGCAGCGGACGACCGTACTTGTTGATCAAGTCGCGCTCAACCTGAATCCCGTGGGGAGGGCCTTGGAACGTCTTCAGGTAGGCTACGGGAATCCGCAGATCTTCCAGACGCAGAGCTTTCAGAGCTTTGAAACCAAACACGTTGCCGACGATCGAGGTCAGCATGTTGGTGACAGAACCTTCTTCAAACAAATCCAAAGGATAAGCAATGAAGCAGATGAACTGGTTGTCTTCACCGGGAACGGGTTCGATATCGTAGCAGCGACCCTTGTAGCGATCGAGATCCGTCAGCAAGTCCGTCCAAACGGTCGTCCAGGTTCCGGTCGAAGACTCAGCGGCAACGGCTGCCGCCGCTTCTTCGGGCGGAACTCCGGGCTGAGGAGTCACTCGGAAGGCTGCCAGAATGTCGGTATCTTTGGGCGTGTAATCGGGCGTGTAGTACGTCAGGCGGTAGTCTTGAACCCCAGCCTGATACCCAGCTTTGGTCTGGGTCTTTGTTTGCGAATAAGACATGGATTTCCCTTCCTGTGAATCAGCGAGAACCGAACATAGAAACCCTGTCCTGCCCGCAACCAAAATGGTTAGGCAGGAAAGAGCCGCCTTGGACGGCAACTTACAACTGGCATTTAAGTCCGTAGGAGCCAGAGCAACAGTCTGACTGGCATTCTTTAGCTTATCTTAAGACTGTCCCCTGTTTCGTTGGGTTATTCCAAAATATATCAGGAAACTGATAAGTCTAACTTTGAATCTTCTTGTCATCTCTATAACTATGCTTTATGTTTCATAACAGAAAGTAACGTTCTGTCTCAGATCGTGAAAGTTGATTTTTTCGGCAAGATTTGTGCTGGTGCAATGTCTGCCAGCGGAATATCTGCCAGCGGAATGCCTGCCAGCGCCATCCCTTAATCTTTTAGCGCCAGTAGCGTTTGCCTTTCCAGAAAACCCCCAGAACCACGCCAATCATCTGCGTTTGGCTAAGACTTACCAGAGTTAGCGGCAGAGCTTCTGCCAGAACTGTGACCTTGAGGGCGATCGCTACAATTAAGCACAAGATCAGTGCCCACATGATGCCCGTATCAATTCGCAGATTGGCATAGACAATTTCCAGCAGATAAAGCCCTAAAGCGCCCACGCCTACGCCGATCGCCAAGGTAACAATCAGCCCCAAGGGCGGTGAAAGCAGCGTGATCAGAACCTGCTGCACGAGAGGACTGCGGGCTAGACCAAATCCTATAAAAAACTCCATGACAAAGATCCAGATGCTGGTCAGAACAGCCGTGATCATGAGAGAGATCCAAGGCAGTCTAGAAAGCCGTCGGAGTGGGTTGCCCATTGCCGAAAAGTTATCCGGATTCAGAGAATAGCCTTGATTTTAGCTTGGGTTTGGCGATCGAGGCTGAGCGATCGGTTGTTTAGTTTCAATTTAAGAACTTTGGCGCTACTCAATACTCACGCCACGAACGGTTTTAGGTCTGGCGCGACCGACTAGCGGCGCTTCCTCAATTTTTCGAGCAGCAACCTGATGGGCTTGAAAATGCTTTTGCCACATGGCAGGCGCATCCAGAGTTTCGCCACCATGCTGGGTGAGCCGCTTGCGAACTTTGCAAAGCACAGGCGTATTCACGCAGACACCCGCCACAATAATTTGCCCTTTGGTGAGGGCAGGCAGTTCCTTAAGCAAATCTCGCCCTGCCGCCTCAACGCCATACTTCAGGCTATCCTGATCCACTGGGTTAACGATCCGCATGATGAACTGGCTCATGCACTGCGACAGTACGTCTGAGTCAATCTTTCCAGGTCGCTGCGTAATTAGCCCCATGCCCAGCCCAAACTTACGCCCTTCGCTCAAGATTGTCCGAATCACGGCTTTACAGCGAGAGGGTTCATGGGCAGGTGCAAAACGGTGTGCCTCTTCCAGCAGGATAAAGACCGGGTAAGGCAAATAGTTTTCGCTGTCTCCTGCATCGACTAACTCTCGATGGGTGTTCATCCGTGCCTGGTTAGACTGCCGCAATACCGCCGCACAGATCACCTGCTGCTCTTCCTGGCTGATTTCGTTCATTTGCAGCACCGTGACCTGCCCCGGCTCAAACAGGTCGCGAGGGGAAACCGTGTGTTCAATCTGGTGGAAATAGTCCGATCGCTCTAGCCTTTCCAGCTTCCACTCCAGCGCTGGAGCCGAGGAGCCAAGCTTTTCGTTGCCATCATCATCGCTTTGGGTGTCCGCTTCGCGTACCGCTGAGATTAGATCTTGAATGCCCCAGCGATAGGAGCCGCGCTTGTGTCGCTGAAGCAAGCGATAGGCTTTGTTGAGAATAGACTGCTGGCGATCGCTCATGTCGGGCAGCAGCGTCAAAATATCGGCATAGTCTAAGGATGAGACGCGAATCCGAATATCTTCTGGTTTAAGAATTTTTACCTTGGGTGCATAGCCGTCTGCCGCCTTAAAGTCTGGATGCCCTCGCATATCGGTCAAGGTGCCGTACTCGCCGTGGGGGTCAAAAATCAGTACGGCGGCGCGGTTGTGGGGCAGCATCAGTTCCTCCACCAGTACCCCTGCCGTATAAGATTTTCCAGAACCTGTCCCGGCCAGAATCGCCATGTGGGTGCTAACTAGCTCTTTCACGTCTAGGGCGATCGGCACGGCTCCAGGATCTCGCAGCAGCAAAGCCCCAATATGCGCCGACCCGACCTGACCGGGCTGCTTCTTATTGAGAATTAGCCGCAACATACTATCATCGGCAAGGTAAACCTTCGCACCGGGATCAGGCGTTTTCCGGGGGTTCATGAATCCCAAGCCAGGGTCAAAGTAGCCAATTACATCGACGGCAACCTCGTAGATTTCTGGATTGGGATGGGCAAATCCTACCAGCGCTGCGATCGTCTCTGGGCTAATCTCGGTGTCGGCGAAAATGCGGTCAGGCAGATGCTCAATCAGGCAACGCGCCGAAATCTTGCCCAAAATTTTCAGCGTTTCAGTGCCTCGGATTTCGTAGTAGACAAACTCGCCAATCTTGACATGGCGATTGTCTGCCGTGATGAACACATATTGGTTGCCATTCTCTCCTGGCCCTTTTACCGTGCCGATTGTACAGGGAGAAGCTGGAGAAATGAAGGCGGGTGTCATATGTCTCAACTGTATCAATTGAAGTGTGTCTGCCAAAATGCAAATTTGCCAAAAGGGCTAATCTGCGGAAGGATATCCGAAAGCTGTATCTAAATTTATCTAAAGGTAAAGAATTCGTATTGAACTGCTGAGTGAGCGATGTTGACACTACTGAAAACCAAGCCAAGACTAAGCAAAGTTCAAAGTAAACGTAGAGAATTCACGGATACTGTTCGATTTCTAGAGCGTGTAATCTGTAGCCAGTTGGGTCAGAGCAGCAGAACGAATGCACTAACCCCACAATCATAGGGATTAATCCCCAATTCGTCACAGTTTTTTACGCGTCAGTCCGCCATGTCACGAGAAATGGAAGCCAATCACCTAGTCCAAGCAAGACCTTCAGGGAGCAAGCCTGTCGGTTCAGGCACAAGAGGTTCCATCGGAGGAACATCGCCACTGGGTTATTCTCCCAATTCACGCCCATTCTCTCTAGAAACTTCTCCGATGCAGCAAAAAGTGGCTCAAATTAGACCCAATTTGGAGCAGCACTTGACTCAGGCTATTTCGACTAGCAAGAGTTCTCAAGCCGCTTTGGTGAGTTTATCTGAGACGATCGGCAAAACTTTCCATGCTGAGGGGTGCGTGATCTTGCCTCAGCCCAGTAGCTCCACGACCTTCCCCTACTGGCTGGCTAGCGGCTTCAGAGACGGACAGCTTCGCGATCACTTACTGGATTTGCTGGCGCATCTAGTCAACGAAACAGACTGGATCGATCAAGAGTTTCTAGCGATCGCCAATCTACAAGCCATCGCTCCGGGCTATGACCTTCAGCCTGACCTGCGATCGAAATCTATTCTCATTGTCAGCACGCAATTTCAGGGTCAGGTGAATGGCGTGATTGCCCTCGTGCAGTCGCAGCCCTATGTTTGGACAGAAGCCGATGTAGCGATGATTCAATCCGTGGCTCCCCAAGTAGCGATCGCCATCTCCCAGGCTCATTTGGAGCATCAGCTTCAGCAGCAGGTTAACTATCAGGCGCTGATTGACCAACTCACCAACGCTATCCGCAATGAGTGGGATCTAGAGGAAATTTTCAGGCTGGCGGTTGAAGGCACAGCTTCAGCTCTAGAGGCAAATCGCGGGATGCTGCTGCTTTTTAAATATGCTGACCCGCTGCACAAAAGCCGTAAATTGGAGGGCGTTCCCAAAACTAAAGCTAACGTCTCGGCGGAGTGGTCTCGACTAGAGAATGCTAATACGGCTACCCCGCTCAACAGTCCCTTCTGGGCATCTGACTGCTACATCTGCCAACAGGTGCTAACCAGCAAGCTCAATCCGGTGATCATTCCGGCAGGTGAAACGCTGGAGGCTGGGAATGCAGGCATACCCGATACGGGTCAAGCGATCGCCCCCATATTCAATCTGCAACCCTCTGATGCGCTGCTGCTTGTGCCTTTAGAAAATCAGGGTACGGTACTGGGCTGTCTGGTGCTACAGCAAGCGCGCCCGCGCCAGTGGTCGGCTCAGGAGCTATCGTTTGTAAAGCTGGCAGCAGCGCAGATCAGCACAGCCATTATTCAAACCCTCACCCTGAAGCAAATTCAGTCTGTGGTGCAGGAGCGCACTTCTCAGCTTCAGCGCAGTCTGGAGGTTCAGGCAAGGCTTTATGAAAAAAGTCGGCAGCAGGTCGAGCAGCTGCGGCGGCTCAACGCAGAGCGAGAAGAATTCCTCAGCACAATTAGCCATGAGCTGCGCACCCCCCTGACCAGCATGACATTAGCGATTCGGATGCTGCGCGAGGCAAACTTGCCTGCCGATCGCCAGAGCAAGTACCTGGATATCTTGGAGCAACAGTGCGCTCAGGAAACAAATCTGATCAACGATCTGCTGGCATTGCGCAAGCTAGAGGCGAATCCGACTCATAGTTCACTTCAGAAAGTGGATATCCGCTATCTGATCCAGGGCGCAGCTCAGTCTGTCGAGGCAAGCTGGAGCGATCGCAATTTAAATTTGTCGCTCAATTTACCCGAAGATGCCGTGACGATCTACACCGATCCAGATAGCCTCAATCGAATTCTGCTGGAGCTACTGAGCAATGCTAGGAAATACTCGGAACCCGGCAGTACGGTTGAGCTAAATCTAGCGTACGACAGCCGTTCGCGTCAGGCGGTTTTGAGTCTGTGCAATAGGGGCGATGGCATTTTGCCAGAGGTGTTGCCCCACATTTTCGACAAGTTTCGGCGGGGTGATGGGGTGACACAACGCGCCATCCAGGGAACGGGGTTGGGGCTAGCACTCGTCAAAGGATTGGTGGAGCATCTGAACGGAACGATCGCCGTCACCAGTCAGCCTCAAACCGTTGGCTCTCTCTGGGAAACCTGTTTTACCCTGACGCTGCCCCAATCTCCTGAAGGGATTGTCTAGGCAACTTGCCTGAATGACTTGCTTGACTGACTTGCTCAAAGATTTGTAGGCTAGGTGAGTATGAATACCGAACTCGATCAATGGATGACTCAAGGCAAAAGAGCGGAAAACGACGATGAAATCGCCGAAGCTTTTGATCTGCCGTCACCTGACTTCTGGTTATCTGAGTCGCAGGGCGTAGAAGTTCAGACCGATCGCGCTGAGGGTAGACAGCGCCAGATCTCTGCCAAGATTCGGATTCCCTACTCGATCGAGCAAGTTTGGCAGATTTTGACAGACTACGATCGGCTGGCAGACTTCATTCCCAATCTGGCAAAGAGCTGCCAAATTGACCATCCTCAGGGCGGCATTCGGATTGAGCAAGTTGGAACACAGTCGCTGCTGAAGCTCAAGTTTTGCGCCCGTGTTGTGCTAGACATGGTGGAACAGTTTCCGCACCAGCTTGATTTCTGCATGGTGGAAGGTGATTTCAAGCAGTTTTCGGGGAGCTGGACGCTTCAGCCCGTAGCTGCCGGGGCAGGCTTTTGTACAGAACTTTGCTACATGATTGTAGTGCTGCCGCCTCGAACCATGCCTGTGAGCTTAATTGAGAACCGACTCAAGAGTGGCTTGGTTACTAACTTGTCTGCTATTCGCGATCGCGCCGATACTTTATTTGGCGCTCCTAAATAACCTTACTCTTCTACGCGATAGCCCAACTCGCTCAGGCGAGTCCGAGACTGTCGCCATTTAGGCTGGACTTTAACAAAAAGCTCAAGATAGACCTTGCCCATGACCAGCTTGCTAATCTGCTGGCGGGCTTCTGTGCCAATTGCCTTCAACATACTGCCGCCTTTGCCAATCACAATTCCCTTCTGGGAATCTCGCTCGACGTGAATCGTGGCAAGGATACGGGTAATGTCTGGATCTTCCTCTACCTGGTCAATGGCGATCGCCACTGAATGCGGCACTTCCTCGTGGGTGAGCAGCAGAATTTGTTCTCGAATTAGCTCACCCATGATGAACCGCTCTGGCTGATCCGTCACCAGGTCAGGCGGGTAGTAGTAAGGTCCTGGCTCTAGGCGATCAATTAATTGAGTTTGCAGGTCTTCGAGTCCATCCCCCGTCAACGCCGAAAATTTTACCGTTTTCCAGCTTTGCTCGTTGGCGAGATGGAGATAGCTCTGATCGATCCAAGGAGAATCTCCAGGCTGCCGATCGATTTTGTTAATGCCTAGGATAATCGGAACGTCGGTACGGGTCAGCAGTTCGACAATAAAGCGATCGCCACCGCCCGCCTCTACAGTGCCATCTACCACAAACAGCAGCACGTCTACCGAGCTGATGGCAAGACGGGCGTTTTTGACTAATACCTGCCCCAGTTGATGGTGCGGCTTATGAATTCCCGGCGTATCGACCAAGATAATTTGGGCTTCTGGCGTGGTGAGAATGCCCCGCAGACGATTCCGCGTGGTCTGGGCAACGGGCGAGGTAATGGCAATCTTTTGCCCCACCAAGTAGTTCATCAGCGTTGATTTGCCGACGTTAGGACGACCGATGATGCCCACAAAGCCGGATTTGAAGCCCGGTGGGGCGATCGGAATCAGCGTGTTTTCTGCGTAGTCGAAATTCATGAACTACAGATGCAATGGGAATCTAACCTGAATGTCAATCTTACGATCGATCGCCAGCATCTAGTCGCCAGTCTCTAATCGCCAGTTCCTATAGGATACCCAACACATATTCCCCTTGGTTGACAGCATGATTAATCGATACGTCGTACACAATGCCCGATTGCTCTGCACAGATATCCAAAATCGTCGGCATTTCTGGGCTAAAACCCTCACCAGAGCTTTTATTGAAGCTGAGGATCTGATAGAGCCGCTGTCCGGCTTCGACGGTTTTCCCTAGCGCTACACGAGACTGGACCATGCCGCCAACGGGCGCATAGTATTTCTTCATTTGGCTGCTGGAAACCAGCTTCATGGCGGCAATCGAGGGCATAGGCGCAGGGGCAGCCGGAACTCGCAGAATTCCCTTTTGCAGCAAATAATTTTTTACCGCCTGAACGCCGCGATCGACGGTTGCCGTATCGATCTGCATCGCCGAGCCTAGCTCCAGTGTCCAAGCTTCAATGTCAAACTGAATTTTGCGCCCCAGCTTGGCAAAACAGTCTTCAAGCGCCAGCCAAGGCTTCATGAACGCCTCATCGAAGGCTCCGCCTGCATACTCGTCTAGCAAAATGCCGATCGGCAGCATAAACAGACGGGCGCTAGTTTGACGGTTCTGGAAATAGTAAAAATAAGTCAAACCCTGATCCGAAGAGGTATGTAGGTCGATGACGTAGTGGGCATCTAAACAGAGCGACTGGAGCAAAAAGCGGTAGTGATCGGAGAAGGGCTTACTGCTGGGAGCCTGTAAGGGCGCGGCGAGTTTACCAAAGCTGGTCTGAATCCGATCGCGGTAATTCTGTTCAATGGTGAGGCGATCGCACTCCATCTGCGATTGGGCAAATGCCGTCAATTCCTCTGCGCTCGGCTGATATTCCCAAAAGATACGATTCCAATTTTCGCCGCTGTAGGGATCAAACCGCCCTGGAGAAAAGTGATGGCTGCGCTCGTTGGTGCCTAAGGGATTGCAGAGCGGCACTAACCAAATCTCCCCAACAAGCTGAGCCAACTCTAGCTCAGACAACCATTGAATAAGCTGATGGATAACGGCATTACCCGTCAGCTCTGAGCCATGGAGATTTGACTGCAAGTAGACTTTTCGTCCCGGCTTTTCACCCACAAATTTATAGATTTGTAAGGAAAGGCGATCGCCAGAGGCGAGCTGAAGCAGAGGCAGAGCGGTGATAGTTGGAATCATTAAGCTTTAGAATCATCAAGTTTGGGAATCATTAGAGCAGATGTTCTAGCACAACTTCTAGGGCTTGTCCTAAATATCCCTCTATGATCGTTGAAGATCACTTTGTATAACGCTGTTCTCTACTTTTAGGTGCATCGTCAATGTCCCTTTGTTCTGGACTAAAGAATCTGCTGATTGCCGATGAAATTGTTGCTGTGCATGTCGATTGATACGAGCACGATAGATCATGCCAGTCTTCAGCAGCGCTGGCAGCAGCTTGAAGCAGATATCCCGCGGGTGATCTTAGATTCGCCCTATCGATCGCTAGCAGAGCCGCTGCTGGACTTCATCCAAGATTATGAGGCGCGTCATCCCGGCATTTTCTCTACCATCATTATTCGGGGCTTCATTACCCGAAACTGGTGGGAGAGCTTTTTGCATAACCAAACCTCAGTTTTTCTAAGACTGGGCTGCGATCGAAGAAAAGTCGCGTGGTGACAACGGTGCGCTATTGCCTGTAAAAGAGTTCCAGTTTGCCTAAAAAAGGGCGCATCCGAGATGCGCCCTTTTTTAACCTATGAACGAGCGAGTCTTACACGTCTTGTTCGCTGAGTTCTCGCGTGATGTAGTCAAAAGGCTGATCCACCATGGTTGTATCGCTAATTCCTGCGGCTGCAACCTGCTCTTTGACAATGTCTTTCATGATCTGGATGCCCATGACCGTAGGCCCGATCGGTACGCCCAATGAGTTATAGGTTTCTCGCAAGCCTTGCAGAACGCGCTCGTTCAGCACATCCATGTTGCCCGCCACCAGCGCGTAGCTAGCGTAGCGAAGATAATAGTCCATATCTCGCAGACAGGCGGCATAGCGCCGAGTGGTGTAGGCATTGCCGCCTGGACGAATCAGTTCAGGAACATCTTCAAAGAGCTGGAGACCCGCCTGTTTGACGATCGCCGCCGCGTTGCCGTTAATTACGCCTGCCGCCTTCACCCTTGCCAGCCCTGAGTTGAAGTAGGATTTCAGGTCATCCATGGCGTTTCGATCGAGGTATCGACCTGTGCTGTCGTAGTTCTTAATCAGACTGGTCACCGCATCCCGCATGAAATCTAATCTCCCAACAGCTTACTAATGTGTGAATTCTAAGTATTTTCTGTCTTACAGCGTTGCTCTTCAGTTTATCACGATGCCCTTACCCAATTTGACCCTAGTAAACGGCTCTGCTTGTCAGGATTTATTAAGCACTTTGTCCTCACCAAGCGCGATCGATCCTGGAAGGTAGGGCACTGTGAACGATATCTTCTCATACCAATTTAAGCCCCAAGCAGGGCAGATGATTTTCGAGAGCCGCGCTCCGCGCGGCTCTCGAAAATCATCTGCCACCTCATCAATTTAAATTAATGAGGTGGCTTTATAAGTGACGTTTAATTTTTGAGCCTAGAGTTAAGTTTGGCGCGATCGCCTCAAATTTAGTAGCCATATATACAAAATCCAGATTGAAGCTGTACATATGATTGTTCAGCCTAACTTAAGCCTCAGCTTTGTAAGGCGGCTTACTAAGCCAATAGACCTTTTCAGCAAAGGCTTTTGAAAGATCCGGGTTGCCCGTAGTAATTGCCTGATCTACTCCTAGAGATCTAGCTTTAGATCGCAGTTACCATTCGACCTTCCTTTATCTCTTCCCCTGTCCAAGAAGCGCCGCAACTAGTTAAGGAGTAAAGAATGCCTGAAACTGCACAAGAAATCTTGACAATGATTGACGAGCAGGGCATTGAACTGATTGATCTCAAGTTCGTTGACCTGCTTGGCATTTGGCAGCACTGCACATTTCACAAAAGCCTGATCGACGCAGATTCTTTTGTGAACTCTGGCGGTGTCGCTTTCGATGGTTCCAGCATCAAAGGCTGGAAGTCCATTCAAAACTCAGACATGGCGATGGTGCCCGATCCTACCACTGCCTGGATGGATCCCTTCATGGTAGAACCCACCCTCAGCATGGTGTGTACGATCGTCGATCCGCGCACGGGTCAGCTCTATGAGCGCGATCCGCGATCGATTGCTCAAAAGGCGATCGATTATCTCATCTCTACCGGAATTGGCGATAAGGTCTACTGCGGTCCTGAGCCAGAATTCTTTATATTTGACAGCATCGAATACGGGCAGTCGGGGCACGAGAGCTACTTCTTCATCGACTCAGATGAAGGAAACTGGAACTCTGGCAAAGAGGGGAGCTTGGGTTACAAGATCGGCAAGAAGCGTGGCTATTTCCCCGTTGCGCCTTCCGATATGCTGCAAGACATCCGTACAGAGATGCTGCTGACCATGGCGAGATGTGGTGTGCCGATCGAAAAGCATCACCATGAAGTGGCTGGGGGCGGTCAGTGTGAGCTGGGAATTCGCTTCTCAGACTTGGTTCATGCCGCCGATTACGTTATGACCTATAAGTACGTGGTCAAAAACGTGGCGCGCAAGTATGGCAAAACTGCTACTTTCATGCCCAAGCCCATCCATGATGACAACGGCACCGGGATGCACTCCCATATGTCGATCTGGAAGGATGGACAGCCCTTGTTTGCAGGCGACAAGTATGCGGGACTGAGCCAAACGGCACTCTGGTTCATCGGCGGTCTAATCAAACACGCTAAGTCGCTGCTGGCATTCACCAACCCTACGGTCAACTCCTACAAGCGGCTAGTTCCAGGATTTGAGGCTCCGGTTAACCTGGCCTATTCTGCCGGAAACCGCTCGGCATCCATTCGGATTCCCCTCTCTGGCACCAATCCCAAGGCAAAGCGCCTAGAGTTTCGCTGTCCTGATGCTTCTAGCAATCCTTACCTCACTTTTGCTTCTATGCTTTGCGCCGGATTGGATGGCATTAAGAACCAAATTGATCCCGGCGAACCCTTAGATGTAGACATTTACGAAATGTCTCCTGAAGAGCTGGCAAAGGTGCCCAAGGCTCCGGCAAACTTGGGTGAAGCATTGGCAAACCTGGAAAGCGATCACGAATTCTTGACCGCAGGAGGCGTTTTCCCTGAAGACTTTATTTACAACTGGGTCAAGATGAAGATGGATGATGAGGTAAGACCCCTCAGCAAGTTGCCGCATCCTTACGAGTTTGAGCTGTATTATGACTGCTAATCTGCACAACTACTAGAAGGTAAGACTGCTGATTTGCAGCTTTCGGCAAAATCTTGAAGCTTGAAGAAAAAGTGCGCACAGTGTGCGCACTTTTTTTGCGCAAGTTTGTACGTAGCCTGATTTCTAGGAATCAGGCTAAAGGAATACTAAATTTCGTAAATTCGGTCGCCCTGCCTCAAAAAAGTAGCTTAAAATACAGAATATAAAGCAATCGTTCATCTCTTTTAGCAACTTTTCTAAAATCCAGAGAGGTTCTGATGGAGACGGAATTAGGGGAATACTCCCGAAGGAACGCGCTTACTCAACAAGTAACGAGTTCAGGAGCCTAGTATGACGACTACTTTCAAATATCACGGCGCTGATT
Source organism: Drouetiella sp. (assembly GCF_059504425.1). Classification (NCBI taxonomy): domain Bacteria; kingdom Bacillati; phylum Cyanobacteriota; class Cyanophyceae; order Oculatellales; family Oculatellaceae; genus Drouetiella; species Drouetiella sp. Next base: position 35,364 of record NZ_JCACIN010000013.1, on the reverse strand, counting down.
ACAGTCTCGAACCGACCTCCTCTCCAGAATCTAAGAGCGATCGCCCTATTCAGTATGGAGGACAAATTTATACAGGTGAAGGCGACAGCTCATTTGTTCAGCCTGTAATGGGTTTGGTGTATCACGGCATTGCCTATCGCACGACCCTGAACGAGGCACTTGAGGCGACCGAGGCAACGCAATCCGCGAACAATCGACCGATCAAGCCTGTTCCTGTTCACTCAAGATTGTCTTCGCCGACTACCTCACGGGGGGCAAACCAACTGCACCGTCGGCAGCAGCTGCAATCTTTGCAGCGACGGATGGCAATTGCCAGAGCCAAGGGCGATCGTCACCTCACCCTTCAGCTTCAGAAAGAGCTAGAGGCTTTGACCGAAGCCAAGTAAAGATAAAGACCGTGTTTCCCTAGGTTGTGATGCTAGTTGTTGACGATGTCGGGTAACTAAGGTGGGGGCAATTGCCCCCACCTTAGTTCTTTAGGGGCTAATTTTCTCAAGTCCAAGTGGGGATCGCTAGAAACAGCCCTTGTTGTTTAAGAAATTATTAAAACTATCCATCCTGAAAATTTAGATCTCTGCTGCTGAATGCCCCACTCCGTAAAGCATTTTCAGCTATGGCATAGGTCATAGGCTCTCAAGACATAGCAGTGAATTGGTTTAAAGTGCGAATAATTCGATCGCACCTCAGCAAAATACTGCATGTCCTCACACAATCTAGAGTCCCTCACTTCTCACCTCGAACGCCAGACTGAAAAGCAGATTAAAAGCAATCGAGGCGCTAAATTCGACGCGTCAGACAAGTCGGGCAATGCAGCGATTTATGTAACGGTACATGGGCATTTCTACCAACCCCCCCGTGAGAACCCTTACTTGAATGCGATCGAGCGTCAGCCCAGCGCCGCCCCCTTTCACGACTGGAATGAGCGAATTCACCAGGAATGCTACCGTCCTAATGCATTTGCGCGGGTGGTGAATAGTCGAGGAGAGCTGTTGGGCATCGTCAATAATTATGAATACCTCAGCTTTAACATTGGCGCGACGCTCATGAGCTGGCTGGAGCGTCACGATCTAGAGGTCTATCAGCGAATTTTGGAAGCCGATCGCCTTAGCGCGGCAAGGCTGGGCGGTCATGGCAATGCGATCGCTCAGGTCTATAACCACATCATCCTGCCGCTGGCGAGCGAACGAGATAAGTACACGCAAATTCGCTGGGGGAAAGCTGATTTTCGATTGCGGTTTGGGCGAGATCCAGAAGGGATGTGGCTGGCAGAAACGGCGGTTGACTATCCTACCCTAACGGCTTTAGTAGCTGAAGGAATTAAGTTTATTATTTTGGCTCCTTCCCAAGCTCAGCGCTGCCGCCCTCTATCTACGGCTGAGCATCCTGATCCTGCTTGGCTAGAAGCTGCGGATAACCAAATTGACCCGACTCAGCCCTACCGCTGTTACTTGCCTGAGGCGGCAGAATACATTGACATCTTTTTCTACGACGGCCCCATCTCGCGAGACATGGGGTTCAACGATGTGCTGAGCAGTTCCCATCAGCTCGCAGAGAGAGTCGGTGAGGCTGTCCGTCAAGATCGCCCTTCAGCGCAGCTCATTTCAGTCGCCACTGATGGCGAAACCTTTGGGCATCACCGAGGCGGCACTGAAAAAGCCCTGGCTTATGCCTTTACTCAAGAGTTTCCCGATCGCCGTTGGACGGTGACAAACTTTGCTCACTACCTCAGCCTTAACCCGCCTACCTGGGAAGTAAAGCTAAAGCCTGTCACATCCTGGAGCTGTTCCCACGGGGTCGATCGCTGGCAGGATAACTGCGGCTGTGGCGGCGGCGGCAACTGGCACCAGAAATGGCGAAAGCCGCTCCGGGAAAGCCTAGACTGGCTGCGGGAGCAGCTCGTCAAGGTCTATGAAGAAAGCGGCAAGAAGCTGTTTCGAGACCCCTGGAAGGCGCGAGACGAATATATTCAGGTAATCCTCGATCGCACGCCCAGCGTCACCAGCCGTTTTTTATCACAGCATCAAACCCACAGACTCAGCGTTGCCGAACGGGTGGATGCCTTGCGGCTGTTAGAAATGCAGCGTCATGTACAGCTTATGTATACGAGCTGTGGCTGGTTCTTTGACGAACTCTCTCGTCCTGAGGGCACCCAAATTTTGCGCTATGCGGCAAGGGCGATCGAGCTGGCAGGAGACGTGTCGGGCATTCAGCTGGAGAAGGGCTTCATTAAAAGACTTTCCCTGGCTCCTAGCAACGTGACGGAGTTGTTTCAAAACGGTGCAGATGTTTATCGTCAGCTGGTGCTGCCGTCCCAAGTCAGCCTGGAGCAAGTGGCAGCTCACTATGCCATCCTGTCTCTCCTGGGCACCCGCGATCAGCATGTCTACTGCTACGGCGTTCACGCATTAGATTATCAGATGCAGAGGCTAGGAGCGCTGACTTTGGCGATCGGTCAGATTCAGCTTACCTCTGAGATGACGCGAGAAACTAGCCAGATGGCATTTGCGGTGCTGCATCTAGGCGGCTGGGACTTTCACTGCTGTGTTCAGTCTTTTACGGGTAGACGGGCGTATAGCCAAGCCAAAGAAAGTGTATTTAATGCTTTAGGGCAAGCCAGCGCTGCCCAAACTATTCTGACCATGAGCCGGATTTTTGGCAGTCAATCTTTCAGTCTGCAAGATCTATTTGCTGAGGAGCGCCATCGGATGATGCATCTGCTCAGCCAGGAAACCCTGACCCGGCTCGACCAGCTCTACACTCAGGTCTACCGAGATAACTACGGCATTCTCATGGCATTTCATCGAGATGGGCTAGAAGTGCCCCAGGAACTACAGGTGGCGGCAGAGATTGCCATCAGCCACCGCGCCATTGACTCTTTGCAGATTTTGGAGCGGGAGACTAGCGATTTTCCGTTCAACGATCCACAGCTTTGCCACAGCCACTTAGCAGAGCTAGAGGCGATCGCCCACGAAGCCGATCATCTGCACTGCCAAATTAAAATGCCGCAAATTAAGCAAATCCTGGAGCGGCTGATCTGGCGATCGCTCTGGTCAATCTTGTCTGACGCTGAACTAGATGCCCTGGATCATCTGGACTGGGTCAAGCGATTGATTGAACTAGGAGAGCGGCTACATCTGCCATTGGCGCTCGATCGCACTCAGGAGCTATACCTCAGCCAGTGGCACCGCCAAGAATCGCTGCAATCTCAGGCAGAGTTCCTAGCGCTAGGTGAGAAGTTAGCGATCGATACAAGCGCGTTCTAGATTCTAGATTTATGGCAACCGCCAAGGCGGTTAGGGCGGGGACATTTTGGTGGGGCGCGAAGCGTCCTACCAAAATGTCCTAAGCAAACTGGCGACAGCCAAAATCCAAAATCTAAAATCGACTCATTGCTTTCCTAATTTCTCAACACTTTCCAAAACGGGCAGGAGGCTCATCTTGAGCGCTTCCTTTGGAGAGAATCTGCCCATTAGCCCATAGCTCACTAAACCTGCATACTCATACATCACCAGTCTGGCTCTGTCTCCTCGGCTTAGGTCTGGCGAACCAGAACTCGGAACCGGAATGACGGTAAAGCCGAAATTTTGGAAGGTGAGCTGCGATCGCAGCATATGGGGCGCATCTGTGACCAGCAAAATTCGCTTGACGCCCTGCGGCTTCAGCACTTCTGCCGTGAACTTAGCGTTCTCATAGGTCGTGCGAGAACAACCTTCTCCCGTCAGATCTTGCTCAGGAATTCCTTTGTTATGCAGTTGCTCAACAATTTTAGGCGCATCCTGAATGCCGCTAGCAAAAATCAGCGGCGCTCTTTTCTCTTCCCAGAGCTTAGCCGCCGCCTCAACCCGCGAAGGATTCAGCGATTCTCCGCGCCCCAAAACCACGACTGCGTCAGCAGCCTTGCCAGAGTCATGGGGAATTTGCTTCACCAGAGCCCGTTCGGCAAGCCGGACTGCTGGGGGAAATAACACCATCAAGTAGACCAGTGCTGAAGCAAAAACCAGCGATTGCAGCCAGCGGCGACCATACCGACGCGGAATGAAGCTCAGTATTTGAAACAAAACTAAAAATAAGGGCAGCACCAGAAACGGCTGTGTCACCCAGCTAGATACCCATCCTTTTGCGGGAAGCCAAGCGCTAGTCTCAATGGAGCAGAGGGCTGAGTTTATCATGGAGGCGACTAACATAAGAGCTTTCCTCAACTAACGACAAACACACGTCCTGCATCACCAGGACGAGCATAACAAAGCTGACGCTTAAGATTTGTTGCAAGGCGATCGTTCGACCATAAAAGTTTCGTGAAGATTTGACGATCGCAGTCCCAGCATTCCAAACACCAGAAGCGGTATAGCGTCAAACTTTTAGCCCTTTTGAAGGCAAAAATATGTTAAAATTTCAGTCAAGAGCAAGCAACTTCGTGGCGGTAACTTTAAGGCTGAGTCATGGGATTTAGCAACTACCCAAGCGCCTTTCCTACAGGGTTATTTCCGCAAGACCATCGGCTGAAAGCTCAAACTTTTGGAGTTTCTTAAATTACTATGAGTATCCCTCAAGAGCGGATTGTTCCCACAGATTTGCGGAATGAGATGTCCCGATCTTACCTGGAATACGCCATGAGCGTTATTGTGGGGCGTGCGCTACCGGATGCGAGGGATGGCTTGAAGCCTGTCCATCGACGCATTTTGTACGCCATGCATGAGCTGGGGTTGACTCACGATCGCCCTTTCCGTAAGTGCGCCCGCGTAGTGGGGGATGTGCTGGGTAAGTATCACCCCCACGGCGACACCTCCATCTATGACGCTCTGGTGCGGATGGCGCAAGACTTCTCTATGCGGATGCCGCTGATTTCGGGGCATGGCAACTTTGGTTCGATCGACAACGATCCGCCCGCCGCCATGCGATATACCGAATGTCGCCTCCATGCGCTGACGGTCAACTCCCTGCTGCGAGATATTGAATCCGAAACCGTAGGCTTTACCGACAACTTTGATGGCTCTCAGCAGGAGCCTTTAGTGCTCCCGGCACGAATTCCGCAGCTTTTGCTGAACGGCTCGTCGGGCATTGCCGTGGGCATGGCAACCAATATTCCCCCCCACAACTTAGGCGAGCTGCTGGATGGGTTGCTAGCTCTGATCCAAAACCCTGAGATTACCGACTTGGAGCTAATGGAATACATTCCAGGCCCCGACTTCCCGACGGGCGGTCAAATCCTAGGCACCAGCGGTATCCGGGAAGCCTACACAACCGGACGCGGCTCCATCACCATGCGGGGTGTGGCGACGATCGAAACCCTGGAACAGCGAGGTCGTCCCGATCGCGATGCCATCATCATCACCGAGCTGCCCTACCAGACCAACAAGGCATCGCTGATTGAAAAGATCGCCGAGATGGTCAACGAGCATCGGCTAGAGGGTATTTCTGATATTCGGGACGAGAGCGATCGCGATGGAATGCGCATCGTCATCGAACTGCGGCGCGATGCCTACGCCAGAGTCGTGTTGAATAATCTCTATAAACAGACCCCCGTCCAGGCAAACTTTGGCGTGAATATGCTGGCGCTCGTGAATAGCGAACCGCAGCTTCTGAGCCTGCGTCAGGCGCTGCAAGTTTTCCTAGATTTCCGGGTGGAAACGATTACTCGGCGCACCCGGTACGAACTCCGCAAGGCAGAAGATCGGGATCACATCCTGCAAGGTCTGCTGGTAGCACTAGCCAATCTAGATCAGCTGATTAGCATTATTCGCCATGCGGCAGATACTGCCACCGCACGTCAAGAGCTGATGGCAGCCTACAGCCTGTCGGACACTCAAGCTGACGCCATTTTGCAAATGCAGTTGCGGCGTTTGACGGCGCTAGAAGCTGAAAAGATCCAGAAGGAGCATGAGGATCTACAGCTTAGAATTGCCGATTTGCAGGATATCCTGGCGCGGCGAGAGCGAATTCTGCAAATTATTCACACGGAGGTGACTGAGATTCGGGCGGCTCACGTTTCCCCACGCCGCACCATTATTGAAACAGCAGATGGTGAGCTGGGCGATATGGACTTGATTGCCAATGAGCAAGCCATCCTCTTGCTGACTGAGCAGGGCTACATTAAGCGGATGCCTGTCAGCACCTTTGAAGCCCAGAGTCGAGCTACGCGCGGCAAAGCTGGCACCCGCATGAAGGAAGATGACGGGATTCAGCACTTCTTAACCTGCAACGATCACGACAGCATCTTGTTTTTCAGCGATCGCGGCATTTCCTACTGCCTCAGAGCCTACCAGATTCCTACAGCTTCACGAACCGCAAAAGGTACGCCGATCGTGCAGATGCTGCCGATTTCCCATCAGGAAAAAATCACCTCCATCATTCCGGTGTCGGCGTTTACCGATGACGAGTATCTGGTGATGCTGACGCAGAAAGGCTTTATCAAAAAAACCGAGCTTTCTGCCTTCAGCCATATTCGCGCCAACGGTCTGATCGCCATTTCCTTAGAGGAAGAAGATCAGCTTCGCTGGGTGCGTCTGGCAAGGGCAGAGGATAGCGTCATGATTGGCACCCGGCAGGGTATGACGATTCACTTCCGCTCAAATCATGAGCAGTTGCGTCCTCTAGGCAGACCTACACGCGGGGTGAAATCAATGGCGCTTCGCAAAGGGGATGAGCTGATCAGTATGGACATCCTACCGAGTCAGGTGGTTGCCAGCATTGCCGAAAGCGAGGATGCCGAGGTCGAGGCTGACTCTGAAGAGCTAGAAGTGGATGAACGGAGCCAAGGCCCTTGGGCGTTGGTAATCACCATGGGAGGCTTGGGTAAGCGGGTTCCGGTGGGGCAATTCCGGCTGCAAAGACGAGCTGGACTAGGGCTACGCGCTATTAAATTCCGCAAACCGGGCGATCGCCTAGCTGCCCTACAGGTCGTGAATGAAAATGACGAAATCATCATCGTCACCAGTCGAGGCATCATTATTCGCCAAACCGTCAACGCGATTTCCTGCCAGTCACGGGCGGCAACCGGGGTGCGGGTACAGCGATTGGATGAAGATGACGCGATTGTTGGCATCGCTTTGGTGCCGCCTTCAGGGGAGGAGACTACGGTGGACGTAGCGGTCGAAGGGACAGAGGGAACGGCGATCGAGATCCTAAATCAACTGATGTCTAGCACAGAGCCTAATGGGGAGCCTGATGCAGAAGCAATCGCAGAAGAGGGTCTTGCAGAAGAAGATGTCCTGGAAGAAGGAGAAGCCGATATTATCGAGCCTCTGACAGAATAATATCCAGACTCTCGGCTGCAATCTCATAGGGGCTATTGATGATCTGGCGACCGCCTTCATTCGTCCAAATGGCGATCGTCAGATCATGCACAGGCAGGTAGAGCAAAATTGAGGAAAAGCCTGTAGTGTTGCCCGTTTGCCCCCAAGCTTCTCCCCAAGACATCAGCAGATGCCGGATGCCAAACCCATAGCCGCCCTTGCCATCCTCAAGGGTCAACATTTGCCGCAGTGCGTTGGGGTAAAGCAGGGCATTGTTTGAGCCTGAATTCTCTATCCTTGGGTTTTCTATAAAGAGCGCCTGAAGAAAGCGTGTGAGGTCGGGCGTGTTAGAAACAATGCCGCTGTCACCCAACCCCAAGCCCATATTAATTAAGGGCTGGGTGACGTTCTCTAGCTTGCCATCGCCGTCCCAATCGTCATAGCCCTGGGCAAATCCGCCCGGAATCGGATCATGTCGCTCTAAAAAAGTGTTGGTCAGCTTCAATGGCTTAGAGATGCGATCGCGCAACACCTTTGCCAGAGGTTGACCCGTCACCTGCTCTATGATGATTTGCAGCAGCAAATAGTTAGTAGAAGAATGAAAGTAGACATCTTTAGGGACTGCCAATTCTCGCTGGGGTAGAAACTCCAGAACTTTTTGAGCCGTCCACTCACGCTTGGGATTCGTCAGCACCGCCTGCTTAAAAGCCTGCGGATCGGGTTCTGCTAGACTACTCGTGTGGTTGAGCAACTGTCGCACCGTGACAGACCTGCTGTTTTCTAGCTGAGCCATAACGGCTTTGGGCAAATAGGCGCTAATTTGCCCATCCAGATCCAGGCTGTCACTTGCAGTCAGCTGAAGGCAAATGACTGCAATAAATAGCTCAGTCAAGTTACCAATACGAAAGCGATCGGTGGGCTTGAGCGAGATATCTGACTTGCGATCGCTGACTCCAGCAGCCCCCATCCATACGCCGTCGGACGTGGCAATATGCAGCACTACGCCGGGTAGCTCATCATCGCCAACGCTCTGGTCAAGCAACCGCTGCAACCGACGCGTCACCTTGGGCGGAAAAGGCTGGAGCTTGCCCTGAGTCCGAGCTGCCGACCAGGTTTGTAAAGGTACAATCGCCCTTTCTATAGTCTCCTGACCCATGCAACCTGTCAGAGCTAATGTGACCACAAGAGATAATGTAAGAAGAATGGCGATCGTCAAACTCTTAACCTTGATCCGCTTTTTCAGGCGATCGCCCATGACGTAATCCTGTCTTTATGGTGAATGAATAAGCCTAACGACCGCACCTGTAAGTAACTCCTGAAAAGTATAGCTGTCGCTAGTTTGCTTAGGACGTTTAGGGTGGGGCGCTAAGTGCCCTACCCTAAACGTCTCCGTCCTAACCGCCTCGGCGGTTGCCATAGCTCTAATGTCTCCAATGTATAGTGATTTCAACGCAGCAGAGTGATTCCAACGCAGCCTCAAAAAACTAATGCTTCCCCTCTATATCGCCGCTTTACAACAGAATGGCGGCTTCTAGTGGCTCTGAGCAGTGGCATCCTCATGGGTCTAACCCCTGCTCCAGCTAATCTATGGATGCTTGCTTGGGTAGCGTTGGCTCCCTTGTGGATATTGGTGATGGGAACTGAAAAGGTCAGGTTGAGGCGCTCTTGCAGCTATGCTCTGGTTTGGGGGATTGGCTACCATGGGCTGGCACTGTCTTGGATTACCGGACTGCACCCGCTGACTTGGATGGGCGTACCCTGGCTGGCAAGCATAGCCATTACGATCGCTTGCTGGATCATCGTGACGCTTTGGGGTGCGGCGATCGCCGTGACTTGGGCAGCAGGCGTTAGCCTTTGGCTGAGTTGGAGCCAGCAGAGTACAAAGAGGCAATCGCCCTTCAGTCGTATCCTGATTGGCACTGCCCTATGGTGCGCTGTAGAAGCGTTTTGGAGTCAGGGAATCTTGTACTGGACATCGCTGTCCTACACGCAAAGCCCTCACAATCTGCTGATTCTGCATCTAGGACAGCTTTCGGGAGAGTCGGCGGTCACAGCAGCGATCGTACTGGTGAATGCTTGCCTCGCCGAAGCCTGGATCTCCCTGAAGCTGAGAAACATCTTTCAGGCGCGGGTTCTGCTGCTGGCAAGTCTGCTCAGCCTGGTTAGCCTGCACCTAATAGGCTGGGGGCTATACCGTCAGCCGATCGCCAATTCTCCCGAAGCTTCGCTGAAAGTCGGCATCATTCAGGGCAATGTGCCAACGCGGATTAAGCTGTTTGAACAGGGTGAAAAACTGGCGATCGATCGCTATGTTCAGGGCTACAACAAGCTAGTAGATGAAGGCGTAGAAGCCGTCCTTACGCCGGAAGGCAGCTTTCCCTGGCTGTGGGTTGGGCGACCCAATCAGGCTCAGAATCCGCTCTATCAGGCGATTCGATCGCGGGGCGTACTGGCTTGGGTAGGGACAGTTGGCATACGCCAGAGCAACATTACCCAGACGCTGTTTACCATCACCGGAGCCGGGGAAATCTTTAGCCGCTATGACAAGGTGAAACTGGTGCCCTTGGGGGAATATGTGCCGTTTGAGGCGGCGTTAGGGGGCTTCATTGGTCGGCTCTCGCCCGTAGGAGCCTCAATGCTGCCCGGAGATCCTCATCAAACCTTAGATACGCCGTTTGGACAGGCGATCGCCGGGATTTGCTATGAATCGGCTTTTCCTGAAATCTTTCGGCAACAGGCGATCGCAGGCGGGCAGTTCATCCTGACTGCCTCCAACAACGATCCCTACAGTGCCGCAATGATGGCACAGCACCATGCCCAAGACGTAATGCGCGCTGTTGAAACCGATCGCTGGGCGGTACGAGCCACCAATACTGGCTTTTCGGGCATTGTTGATCCCCACGGCAAAACCCAGTGGCTCTCAGGCTTCCGCACTTATGAAACCCATGCTCATACGATCTATCGTCGCCAGACTCGTACGCTTTACGCAGAGCGGGGAGATTGGCTGATGCCGCTGCTGGTAATTGGGGCGATCGGGGTAGGGGCGATCGGGGTAGGGGCGATCGAGATAATGGGCGATCGACAATAGCTCTATCGGTCGCTCTACTGCTTTTCCACCTTATAGACATGAAAATTGCTCAGCACCCCTGCCGTTTCAAAGTGATAGCTGGGTAGCGAATCACCCAAAAAATCGGGCAGGAGTTCTCCAGGGACTAGATCGGTCTTGTAAATGCTGAGGAAAAGGAAGTTTTGGCGCTGAGTATTGGCGGAAACTAGGTTCTGAATTTGAGACTGATTGGACTTAACTAGAGAATTGCAGGGGGCTTGGAGGGCAATGCCTGCCTTGGAGCAGGTGTCTTCCTGCAAATATTCACCCAGCTTTTGAGCTGCAAATTCTTCGTAGGCAGTCTGATCAGGATTGGTAATGGCTGTGGCGGCTGCCAATCCCAACAGCACCAGTCCGAGCAGTGAGGCAGTGAGCTTGAGCGGAGTCATGACGATCGCGGTAGTAGAGGGCAGTGGAATGTTCGATCGTTGCAGATCAAAGTTATGGATAAATTAATTCTGCGTAGGTCGAGAGCTTAAACAAATGGGAATAACTTAGGGATATAGCACCGCCAAGGCGGTTAGGACAGGGACATTTTTGGTGGGGCGCAGCGCCCCACCAAAAATGTTTTAAGCAAACTGGCGACAGCTATAGCTACAGAGGCAAAGGTTGATTTTACTCATTTCAACAACGTAACAGAATGTAAAAAAAGAAATGGGTCAGGCTCCAGCAGACGTATCATCACTGCGAATATTATTTACGCTCGAATGATTTTGCTCTCTGACTGTTTGATTAAGAGTTAAGAGCGAAGTTTTGTCTGGATGTGAAAACAGTTTTTTTGTTGTCACAAAAATATAAATCGATTAAAGTCTAGCTACACCTGTAGGACTCCAAGAATGGTATACACCTCAACGTCAGAGCATCCCATGATTAGCCCCCTTGAACCGATGGATTTTTCATCGCTGCTTGATCCCTCGCTGCTCCAAACCGCTCGCCAGATTTACCGAACCTATTACGAAGTTCATCCCGAACAGGTTCGCCGCCCGATTGGGATTGCGATCGATCGGAACAACCATCGCGGTAAGCTAATCTTCGGACAGAAGCCTATCCTATTGCCCAAAGAGTGTTTTGTCCCCCTCAGCCAAATTGAGTCTGGGCTGCTTTAATGAGTTTTTCGTTACGACCCAAAATTTAGGGCGATCTATATTTCAGGCAGATATGGGCAATGGGATTGCCTTGGGGATTGACAAGGGCAAAAGCTGGGGGTTAGTTTTATGGCACCAAATCTATCTGCCATGACAAGTCTGCCCTGACAATTGCTGAGTTGATGCGGTATCTTTCCGAGCACAGAAACGGGCAGGAAACTTTCAGGGCCGCATTGGAAGTTTTGATGAGTCGGCGTAACCCAGCAAATCGGCAGCATTATCCTTTTAATCTTGCTAATCCTGAGCGTGAGGTCAAGCTTCTTTCTGGGAAAAAGCTCGATCGGTCTGAGCATTCATTACTGGGCATTCATTTGGTTACTTACCGAGATATCGAAGCTGCCGCCGCTCGATTACAGGGGCAAGCAAACCTAACGCCCGTGATCACCTCTCGGACGGTGAACGATCGCACCCGCAGCCAGGTGTTTTTTAAGTGCGAGAACTTTCAGAGAACCGGATCATTTAAGTTTCGGGGAGCCTACAGCGCTCTATCCAACCTGTCCCCAGCGCAAAGGCAGTGTGGCGTTGTCACCTATTCCTCTGGCAATCATGCCCAGGCGATCGCCCTTTCTGGCAAGTTGCTGGGAATTCCTACGGCGATCGTCATGCCTCAAGATGCGCCGTTGGTGAAGCAGGAGGCAACGCGGGGCTACGGGGCTGAAATTATTTTCTACGATCGCGCCAGCGGCCAACGAGAGGATTTGTGTCGGCAGCTTGCCCAAGAGCGTGGTGCTGTCATCATTCCACCATTTGATCATGTAGACGTGATTGCTGGACAGGGTACAGCTGCTCAAGAGCTGATTCAAGCAGTGGGCGCGATCGATCTGCTGCTAGTGTGCTGTGGGGGCGGAGGCTTGCTGTCGGGCTGTGCTATTGCTGCAGATGCCCTCTCGCCGGGATGCCGCGTCATTGGCGTAGAGCCGGAAGCCGGAGATGACATGACGCGATCGTTTCAAACCCGCACACTGCAATCGGTGAGCCACCCTAAAACGATCGCGGATGGGGCAAGAACGCTCCGTCCCGGCGAGCTAACTTTGCCGCTGGTTTTGCGCTATGTGCAAGACATGGTGACAGTTTCGGATCAGGCATTGCTGCGATCGATGTTCTTTCTCTGGGAGCGGATGAAGCTGATCGTAGAACCAACAGGAGCACTGGCAACTGCTGCCCTGCTAGAAGGAATTGTCAGCGCGCCCGATCGCCGCATTGGCGTAATCATCAGCGGCGGCAATGCCGATATTCAGCAGCTTGCCCACCTCAGAGCATCCTAGAACGCCTGAATCCACTCCATGACTTCGTATTCTGTCCAGATGCCGTTTTGCCAGTAGGGGTCAGCTTCCACCAACTGACGTGCAGCGGTTTCATCGGCAGCTTCGTATACACCAAACACGCGAGTCAAATCTTGGGTTGGTCCGATCGTCACCAAAGAACCTGCTGTCTTTAGCTCAGTTAGGCGATCGAGGTGAGCCTGACGGTAAGGAGCGCGTTTTTCTAGAACATTGTTGCAGTAACTACCCCAAAGCACATATTTAGGCATAGGTCTCTATAAAATTAAAGTAATTCAAGATATATAACCGTAATCATCGGGCTTAGGACATTTTTGAGGGCGCTCTCCGCGCGCGCTCAAAAATGTCCCTGCCCTAACCGCTGTAAATACAGCGATAAAATCGCCTCAGCTTCTCAACTCCGCCTGGAATTTCTCCTCCAGCACTTCCCGCACCTTCTGCTGAATCGGGTCAACATCTTGGTCAGTCAGGGTGCGATCGTCCGTCCGGTAGACCAACCGAAACGCCAGACTCCGCTTGCCCTCTGGCACATTTTCACCCTTATATTCATCAAATAGCGCTACAGATTCCAGCAGCTTGCCTCCCGCATGTTTAAGGGCACGCTCGATCTCGGCAACCGAGAACTGGGTGGGCGCAAAGAAGGCAATGTCGCGATCGGCAGCCGGATAGGTAGAGTAGGAATGAAACAGCGGCACCAGCACCTCATCTCGCACCATGTGATTGACGATGGCTTCCAGACTTAGCTCAAACACATAGACCGCATCAGGTAAGCCGCGCTCTTGGCGAATCTGGGGATGGAGCTGACCTAATGTGCCCAAGCGGTTGCCGTTAATCCACAGAGATGCTGTGCGTCCAGGGTGCAGAAGCGCATTGCGGCGATCGGGCTGATATTCCACATCTAGCTTCAGCCGTTTGAACGCGCTTTCTAGGATGCCCTTTGCTTCAAACCAGGTGAGCGGCTGCTCTTTGCCACTCTGCACCCAGCGCTCCTGAACAGGATCACCGCCCATAATGCCCGACACTAGATCCGTTTCGTCTAGCCCGTCTTCCTCGCGCCAAAATACTCGCCCGATCTCAAAGGCATTTAGCGCGCCGTTGCCCTGCTCCAGGTTGTACTGGAAGGCATCAATGAGCGCCGAAAGCAGCTCGGTACGCAGGGCAGAATATTCCACAAACAGCGGATTTGCTAGGGAAACCTGATTGTCGGCTTCGGCTTTCACCAGAGAATAGTGCAGCACTTCCGTCAGACCCGCCGCCCGGAACGCGGCATGAATTTTGCGCAGAGCCGCCGCCTCATCGGGCAAGTATCCTGCTTCACTCTTATCGGGCAAGGTGTCGCAAAAATTGTTGTAGCCGTAGAGCCGCGCCACTTCTTCGATCAGGTCAATCTCGCGTTCCAGATCGCGGTAGCGGTAGGGTGGAACCGTCACCGTCCAAACGCCTTCACGGACAGGAGCCAGCTGACAACCCAATGCTGTCAGGGTTCGTTCTACGTCGGCAGCAGTTAATTCGCCAATGTCTTCTTCGGTTAGCTCGTCGGCTTTGACCGATGGGTTGAGAATCACCAGACCTAAGACCTGATTGACGCGCTCTAATCGCAGCTCGATCGCCCTAGGTTCTTTTGCTAGACGGGCATCGTCTACTGCCTGGATGCCAACTGTACCGCCTGCCAGTTCTGTAATTAGCTGGAGCGCTCGCCGACCTGCCGTTTCTAGCGCCGCTGGATTAACACCCCGCTCATAGCGGGCAGAAGCTTCAGTGCGCAGCCCTTGAGAACGAGCCGATCGCCGGATTGCCACGGTATCAAAGATCGCGGCTTCCAGTAGGATATTTTGCGTGCTAGCAGAAACCTCCGTTTCTTCGCCACCCATAACACCTGCTAGGGCTACGGGATGGTCATTGGCGGTAATTAGCAATGCCTGGTCTTGCAGCGTTCTCACCTGGCTGTCGAGGGTAGTTAAGGTTTCGCCGGAACGGGCAAAACGCACGCCGATCGCCAGATTTTCACCTGTTGTAACTCCACTTGTCCCCACTCCAGAAAGGCGATCGTAATCAAAGGCATGAAGCGGCTGTCCCCATTCCAGCAGCACAAAATTAGTGACATCCACGACGTTGTTGATCGGTCGGGTTCCAGCAGCCAGCAGCTTGCGTTGCAGCCAGAGGGGGGAAGGAGCGATTTTGAGTCCGGCGATCGCGGTACCCATATAAATCAGACAGGCGATCGGCTCAGAGACTTTGACGGTGAGGGTGTCGCCTTGAGCTACCGGAATTTCGGGCACATCTGGCAGTTTCAGCGCTCCGCCCGTTAGCGCGGCAACTTCGCGGGCAATACCCACCATGCTTAGGGCATCGGCTCGGTTTGCCGTCGAGGTCAGATCCAGCACGACATCATCCAGCCCTAAATAGGGTCGGGCATCATGTCCAGGCTTCAGGTCGGGCTGCAAAAAAATATGAATGCCTTCAGATTCCTTGGCCAAGCCTACTTCAGCCAGGGAACAAATCATCCCTTCTGAGGGCACGTCTCGCAGCTTACGGGGCTTAATCTTCAGGTCGATTTTGGGCAGGTAGGTGCCCAACGTCGCCACAGGCACAAAGATATCGGCACGGACATTTGCGGCTCCACAGACGATCGTCGAAGGTTCTGCCGCCCCAATGTCCACTGTGCAGACGCTGAGCTTATCAGCATTGGGGTGAGGTTCGCGCGTCAGGACTTTGCCAATCACTACGCCATCCGCCCAAGTGCGGCGATCTTCAATCTCTTCCACCTCAAACCCTGCCATGGTCAATGTATTTGCCAGCTCCTCAGGAGTGAGGGTGAAGTCTACCAGTTCCTGTAGCCAGTTTAAAGAGATCCGCATTGCGCCGCCTGTGTTCTGTCGATCGAGGGTAACTTGATCAGAGGTGATTTTCTCACATCTTGCTAATTCTATCGCTCTATGGTCAGTGGTTCCATGGGGGAGGTCGCTTGCTTCTTCCAGAGTAGGCATCCGTTAGAATTGGAATACCTTTTGCGATCGCTCCATGTCTCTCGACTCCCCTATCGAATTTCAAGACTCCTTTGATGTCATCGTCGTTGGAGCCGGACACGCAGGCTGTGAAGCGGCTCTCGCCTCTGCGCGGCTGGGCTGCCGGACGCTGCTGCTCACCCTCAACCTCGACAAAATCGCTTGGCAGCCCTGTAACCCTGCCGTGGGGGGGCCAGCAAAATCGCAGTTGACTCACGAAGTAGACGCTCTGGGCGGCGAAATCGGCAAAATCGCCGATCGCACCTATCTGCAAAAACGGGTGCTGAATATCTCGCGAGGGCCAGCAGTCTGGGCGCTACGGGCACAAACGGACAAGCGAGAATATGCGGCGGTGATGAAAACCCTGATCGAAAATCAGGAAAACCTGTTCGTGCGCGAGAGCATGGTTACAGATCTAGTCCTGGGCAAGAATCAGGAGGTTGTGGGCGTTGAGACCTACTTTGGCGTGGCGTTTGAATGCAAGGCGGTAGTGCTGACGACCGGAACTTTTCTGGGCGGCGTGATTTGGGTGGGCAACAAGTCCATGGCAGCCGGACGCGCCGGGGAATTTGCGGCGATCGGGCTAACGGAAACCCTTAATCGACTGGGCTTTGAGACAGGACGGCTGAAAACAGGTACCCCGGCAAGGGTCGATCGGCGATCGGTGGACTACAGCCAAATGGAGCTTCAGCCGGGAGATGCTGAGGTGCGCTGGTTCAGCTTTGATCCAGAAGTTTGGGTTGAGCGGGAGCAAATGCCCTGCCACCTGACCCGCACCACCCCCGAAACCCATCGGCTCATTCGCGAAAATCTGCACCTATCTCCTGTCTACGGCGGCTGGGTGGATTCCAAAGGTCCGCGCTACTGCCCCAGCATTGAGGACAAGATCGTTCGGTTCGCTGATAAGGAATCTCATCAGATTTTTATTGAACCCGAAGGACGAGATATCCCGGAACTATACATCCAGGGCTTCTCAACCGGACTGCCAGAAAGCCTTCAGGTGCAGTTATTGCGATCGCTCCCCGGTCTGGGAAACTGCACGATGCTGCGTCCGGCGTACGCCGTGGATTATGACTACCTCCCGGCAACCCAGTGCTACCCGACGATGATGACCAAAAAAGTCGAGGGGCTGTTTTGCGCGGGGCAAATTAACGGCACTACGGGCTATGAAGAAGCTGCCGCCCAAGGTCTAGTTGCCGGACTCAACGCGGCTCGGCTCTGTCGCGGACAGGAGATGATCGTCTTCCCCCGTGAACACAGCTACATTGGCACCTTGCTAGATGACCTCTGCACCAAAGATCTGCGAGAGCCATACCGCATGCTGACCTCGCGATCGGAATATCGGCTGCTGCTGCGATCGGACAATGCCGACCAGCGCCTCACGCCTTTGGGGCGCGAAATTGGGCTGATTGACGATCGCCGTTGGCAGATGTTTAGCCGCAAGCAGGAAAACATTACTGCCGAGAAAGAGCGACTGTACTCTACTCGCATTAAAGAGCATGAGCCGATCGGACAGCAGATTTTCGCGGATACCCAACAAGCCATCAAAGGTTCTGTCACCCTAGCCGACTTGCTGCGTCGTCCCGGCATTCACTATGTCGATCTCGATCGCTACCAGCTCGGCAATTCTGATCTGACTCCTGCCGAACGGGATGGGGCAGAAATTGACATCAAATACTCCGGCTATATTCAGCGGCAGCAGAACCAGATCGATCAGATCATTCGGCAAGCCCACCGATCGCTGCCCCCTGACCTGGACTATATGGCGATCGGCACTCTTTCCATGGAGTCGCGGGAGAAGCTGTCTAAGATTCAGCCTTTGACGATCGGACAAGCCGCCCGAATTGGAGGCGTGAATCCGGCGGATGTAAATGCGCTGCTGCTTTATTTGGAGATTCGATCGCGTCCTGAAACCCCTCGGCAAACGGTTACGTCCTGATAGGAATTGGAGGATTAAAAGCTAGATTCCGGCTTCAGAATTTTGACGCTAAAATTCAGGATTCCATTTTCTAGAGTTGTGTTATGATTCTGCCCTAAAGTTCCAAACGAGGCGGCAGATTGCCACAATCAGTTTGAACTTACTCCTCTTACTGACCAGGCGATCGCGTATGTCTCAAACTAGCTCCTCCCAAGCCCCTGTCCTTGACACCCCGAAAGTCACCTCTTCAACAAGCCAGATGCCGGACGCTAACTCTGATCTAAATTCCGTCATGCCTGAAGATGAAGGCGATTTTGAGTCGGTAGCCGATCGCCTGATGGATAAGCTCTTTGCCGATGTCGATCGGATGCTCGATCGAGATATTGATCTTTTGCCTGAGCCATCTGTACAGTCGCCCTCTCTCCAAGCGGACACAGCTTCCTTTCAGTCTGCTGAGCCGCAAAGTCTGGTAATATCGCCCAAGCTTTCTCCACGCCCATCGCTCTTAGAGCAGGCTGAAACTAAGGAGGAGCTGTCCGACCTAGCAGAGCTGATGGCAGAGGTTGAGGAGGCACCTCAGAATCGCTCCTACGACAAGCTGCTGCTGAGCCTAGTGGTGGTTGCACTGGTGGCGGTAGGTGGGGCGTGGTTTTACTTCCGCAATCGCCTGACTCCTGCCGTTACCGTTGTGCCGCCTTCGGCAACTCAGATTCAGTCGCAAAAAGACCAGGAGTTTCTGGACTACGTGAGCCGATCGCTCGATCGCCTAGAGCGAGATGCCAAAGCTCAGCGTCAAGCCGCAACGATCGCCGCTGCTGCTCCTTCCCCCAGCCCTAGCCCCTCTACAGTGCTAGAGCGAGTTTACATTCCCATCTACCAGTCGCCTGTTGCCGCCAGTCCAGCGCTACCTGCTGTTCCGCAAACCCTTCCTCAGGCGCTTCCTCAGATTCCTCAAATCGGCTCCCCAACTGCGCCTCAAGTGACTACTGCCCCTGCGACAACCCCAAACATCACATCGGCTGCAACCCGTGTTTTGATCGGCGTGTTGGAATTGGGCGATCGCTCCGCAGCCTTATTTGAAATTGATGGTGCGCCCCAGAGAATTCAAATCGGCGAATCGATTGGGGGTAGCGGCTGGACGCTAGTTTCCATCAAAAATCAGGAGGCGATCGTGCGGCGAAATGGCGAAGTGCGATCGATTTACGTGGGGCAAAAGTTTTAGGAGACCATTAGATTCAGCGGAAGTAGATTCAGCGGAAGTAGATTCAGCGGAAGCAACCTTGGTTGAAGAGCAAACTTAAAGCAATCTTCAGTTGCATAACCCCCCTTAACCAAGCGCAAAGCGCCGGAAGACCATGAAATTTTGCAAGGTTGCAGACATTATTGACTATCAGCATCCTGACTTTGAAGCAGCAGAGGCTTTGCTGGCATTAGAAGATCGCAACCGTAAAACCTGGGAATATCTGCAAGTTTATACTGGGCTACAGCAGTTGGGGCTACTCAATGGAGAATCAATTGCCTTAGGTTTAGGTGTTGGCACAGAGTCGCTGATTTACGCCTTTACTAACGTTTGCCAGAAGGTAGTTGCCACAGATCTATACAAATCCCAGAACTGGTCTACCGCTGCCCTATCTACCGATGCAGTGTATGAAGCTAACCCGTTTCCCTATCAGCGCGATCGGCTAGTCGTTCAGCATATGGACATGACTCAGGTAGAGTACCCAGACGCAAGCTTTGACTTTGTGTGGAGCTGCTGCTCTATTGAGCATGTCAATAACTTTCAAGAGCTGCACAAAGTATTTCAGGAGATTCATCGCGTCTTGAAACCAGGGGGTATTGCTGCCCTGACCACAGAATATAATCCCACTCAGCAGCACAGCTACGAGCCTAATATGCTGTTTACCGATCAACATTGGCTCGATCGCTGGATGACTGGCGCTGATCCTTTAATCCGAGGTCTTGACCTGCTCGACTCGATCGACTATACCGCCAGTCCTTCACCTGAGAATGCTCCGGAACCCCTCAGAGCGCCACGCCACGCCATTGCCCTCTACAGCCGAGACATTGTGATTACTAGCATCGCTTTCTTTTTACGAAAGCAAGGAGAGTTTTCGCAGCCTTATCATGAACAGTGGCTGCCAGTTGCGGTGCAGCAGTATCTCGCGGGCTGCGATCGGCAAATTGCAAGAGATTTTCAGGGAGCAGAGCTTCTGCTGTCCCCATTGTCAAAAGATCTGTTGTTATCCCCCAGACTTCGCGTTGCTGCTTGTCATCGGCTGACGGTGGCGCTGAAAGAGCAAGGCAAAGATCAAGAAATTGTTGCCGTCCTTAAAGATCTAATTCCGGCTTGCCAGCAGACTCAAGATCCCAACCACCTGCTGCCTTTGGCGCATCAGTGCAAACGGGTTGGGCTATGGGAAGAAGCAAAGCTGTTGTATGAACAAGTTGAAGAATTAGCTGGCTGTGCAGACAACCAAGTCGTGCGGAGTTTCATGGGTCAAGCAGACTATTTTGTCCATCAGGGTGATCAGCACACTGCGCTGACGCTTTTAGACAAAGCGGCAAGCCTGCCCTTCATCGAACACTCAAAGGAAAAGCCGCACCTGTATTTTCGTCGGGCTTCTTATTTACAAAGGCTAAGGCAGTTTGAGGAGGCGATCGACACCTACTCTCTTGCTAAAACCATGACGGGTGATACAGATTTTCAGGAAAAGTGTAATCTACGCATCGCTAAATGCCAGCAGGAGCTTAAGCCACCACCCCCTAAGCCGCCTGTTGAACGCAGGAATAAGCTGAAAGCGATCGGCTCTCTATTAAGAGGGTTGTTTAATCGCTGATGTATCCGTAATCACCGGGCTGAGGGCATTTTTGAGGGCGCGCTGAGCGCGCCCTCAAAAATGCTCCCGTCCTAACTTCCGTGAATACAGCTACATATCCGACGATCGAATGATAGAGTTTAGTCCCTTGTGTACGATAAAAACATAGATTTTTCAACGGGAGTAGCCGCTATGGGGTTGTTTGAGGATTTCAGCACATTTTTAGAGATGCGGCTAGAGGAGTTTCTTCGTAGCAATCCTGATCTGGAGCTAATGGCGCTAGAGGAAAAGCTGAGGGAACAGGAAGAAGAAACAATTCGTCTGTTGGCGGACTTGCGTCTACGAGAAAAGAAAATTCAAGACGAGATTCTGGCGACAGCCCAGGAAGTCCAACGTTGGCATGTGCGAATTGAAAAAGCCAAAACAGCACAGCGGCTAGATTTGCTGAAGCCAGCAGAAGAACGAGAGGCGGCTTTATTGCGTCAAGGCAACCAGCTATGGGGGCAAATGGAGGTCGTGAAAGGTCGGATTAAACAGGCGGCAGAACTACATCAGCAAATCCAGGCTCGCAAGCAGGAAGTTAAAACGAAGATAGTTGAGGCTCAAGCTCAGGCTCAGGCGGCAAAAGCTTCGGCATCTCAAGCAGCCGCTTCTCAGGCAACTGAGCAAGTTGAGCAAAAGTGGCAAACTTCAGGATGGAATCAGAACTACCGATTCGATGGTTCAAGCGCTGATCCCCTTGAGCAAAAGTTTAAGCAATGGGAAACCGAAGAAGAGCTAGAACGGCTCAAACGTCAGATGGGACGTTAGCTCATTCAGTCAAGCTATCTAGAGCTTTCCACAGGCGACCCAAAGTTTTCCACAGGCTTTGGGCAAATTTTTCACAAGATGTTGCCCTGTCTAGAGAAGACCTGTGGAAAACCTGTGGAAAACTCTTAAATTCTTAACTATAGCTGTCGTGAGCCTGCTTAAGACATTTGGGGTGGGGCGCAAAGTGCCCCACCCCAAATGTCCCTGTCCTCACTGCCTTGGAGGTTGCGATACCAGAGATTTAAGCAACGATCTCTCGCCTCTTCATTCCCATTCGATCGTTCCGGGCGGCTTAGAAGTGATGTCATACACAACCCGGTTCACGCCACGCACCTCGTTGACAATGCGATTCGCCACAGTTTCTAGTAAATCGTAGGGCACTCTTGCCCAATCTGCCGTCATGCCATCTTCGCTCGTTACAAACCGCAGGACGATCGGATAGGCATAGGTACGCTGATCACCCATTACCCCAACACTGCGAATAGGCAATAGCACCGCAAAAGCTTGCCAAAGCTCATGATACATTCCGCTGCGGTTGATCTCCTGGCGGACGATAAGGTCAGCATCCCGCAAAATATTGAGGCGCTCGACCGTGATTTCACCAATGATCCGGATGGCTAAGCCAGGGCCTGGAAAAGGCTGACGACGCACGATCTCGTCAGGTAAGCCGATCGATCGCCCCACATTACGCACTTCGTCTTTAAACAGCTTGCGTAGAGGCTCGATTAGCTTAAACCGCAGATCTTTAGGCAGTCCACCCACGTTGTGATGGCTCTTGATCTTGACTGCCACCCGTTCGCCCGTTTTGCTATCTGCGTTGGTATCAGCAGATTCAATCACGTCCGGGTAGAGTGTTCCCTGTGCCAGATAGTCAAAGGGGCCTAACCGCTTTGATTCTTCCTCAAAGACGCTGATAAACTCATGGCCGATGCGCTTCCGCTTCACTTCAGGATCGGTGACTCCAACGACTTGCGCCAGGAAGCGATCGCGCGCCATGACGTACTCTACAGGAATGTGAAACTGCTCCCGGAACAGCTTTACTAGCCGCTCTGGCTCGCCCTTGCGCATGAAGCCTTGGTCGATAAACATACAGGTTAGCTGGTCGCCGATCGCCCGATGCAGCAAAAAAGCTAGCGTCGAGGAATCTACTCCGCCCGAAAGCGCTAGCAGCACTCGCTTGTCGCCCACCCGCGCCCGGATTTCTCTTACCGCCTCTTCGACAAAAGCATCAGTTGTCCAGGTCGGCTCACACTCGCAGATGTGATACACAAAATTGCGAATTAAAGCCTGACCCCCCAGAGAATGCACGACTTCTGGATGAAACTGAACGCCGTAGAGCTTACGGGCATGATCGGCAATGGCAGCTTGGGGCGTGTTGTCAGTATGAGCCAATAGCTCAAAGCCTTCAGGCAGGTGGGTCACAGAGTCTCCATGACTCATCCACATCACAGCATCATTCTCTACAGACGTGAGTAGATCAGTAGCATCATTGATGTGCAGTGAAGCCTTTCCATATTCGCCGCGCTCTGCCCGTTCTACGCCGCCACCCAACTGCTGCACCATAACCTGCATCCCATAGCAAACGCCTAGCACGGGGATACCGAGGTTCCAAATTCCCGGATCGCACTGAGGGGCGCCAGGGTCATAGACAGAGCTAGGGCCACCCGAAAGAATAATGCCTTTGGGACTCAATTGCCGCAGTTGTTCGATCGACGTGCGATAGGACAGAACTTCTGAGTAAACCTGGGTTTCACGAATTCGACGGGCTATCAGCTCAGAATATTGAGAACCAAAGTCCAAGATGACGATCATCTGGCGATCGAGCCTGGGGGTAGATGAAGTCTGCGGGGGGGTTTCAGTTTGGAGAGTCACCGCTGAGTCCTGATGTGAGTTCTAAAGGGATGAATAAACATATCAAAAATCTGGATGCTAAAAGATTAAAAGAAGCAATCAAATGTAACGAAATTTAGATATTCTACTTAGACTAGCAAACCTGGAGAGAGATTAACAAACTTTAGGGAAAAGCGAATCCCCTATTGGACTACGAACAATAATTTGGCGATCGCGGTCAAATAGAATCGAACCTACTGCGACTGCGCGATCGCTGTGAACTTTAATGTAGGCGGCTGCACGCTGATCAATTTGCTGAGCGATCGCACCATAGACCCACTCAACCCAAGCGCTATTCAATTCACGCAAATGTTTCAATGCCGCTTCTGTGGTCGGGCTAGCCAGGATGAGCTGCACTTCTGCCGTAGGTAATCCCAGATTAGCGCAGTGCGCCGCCAGGATTTCTTGCCGTCCATCTGCAACATGATGATGGGTGTGAAAGATGCCACCCGCTAGCTTAATCAGCTTGCCGTGATAGCCAAATAGCAGCACTGACGGAACGCCCTGCATTCCAGCTTCCACGAGCAGCGGCCCCAGCCAATTTGCCGTTTTCACGAGACGATCGGGCCGAATGCCCAGTTTTCGAGACAAATCCAGACCATTCTCGCCAATACAAAAAACTAGGCATTCGTGCTTTGCTTTGTTTTGCAGATCCTGCCGAAAAATCTCCAGTTGCCCTGGTGCGCTGAGGGGCTGGGCAATGCCTGAAGTGCCCAGCAGCGAAAGACCTTCGACTACTCCAAAGGCAGCGTTTGACGTGCGCTCTGCTAAAGCCTTCCCTTCGGGCAGAATGATTGTCACCTGCAAGGTTTCTCCCGATCGCAGGTGTCGCCCCAAATTTTCTTGCAATAGCCGTCGGGCATAGGCATAGATGGCGGGCTGGTCATTATGCTGCCCCAAACCTTCGCCGCCCTGAATGGCGATCGACTCCTCTTGCCCAGCCACATTCAGTGCTACTAACGCCCAAATGGGGGTGTGTCGCGTCAAATCCAGATTGTCGCCTGGATCGCTGCGGGTAATGGCAAGCGCTGAGTTAGGGCTGAGTCTGGCAACTTGTTCGATCGCAATGTCTACGGTCTCAGATGGCTCTAGGAGATCAATAGAGACACTGTTCAGTCCTATGGGTAACTCTTGGTGAAGATGATAGAGGGCAGCGATCGCCGCCGCGCAGGCGAATACAGGCAGCGTATATCCCGCACGAGGAGACGGATTTGAGGAAAGCGTCACGGTAATTCACCGAACTGCGATCGGTACCATTCTAACAGAGCTTCTGCCGCTTCAGCTCTCTGGCGTTCTGCCTCAGCTCTCTGGCGTTCTGCCTCAGCTCTCTGACCCAATTCCAGGAAAGTGAGAAATTTTTGTCCATCTGGGCGGTAGATTTCCAATTCCTCTTGTCCAATTAAAAACCGAATTCTCAGCAGAGGGCTGACCCAATTCAGCGGGTTTTCAATTCCCTCAAACTCAATCCCTTCTGAATCTCCGCCAGCCTCAGTTCCAGGGCGAAACCACCCCGTTAGCTCAACATCATCTGGATCATAGACGTAATATTCCTGAACGCCATAGCGCTCATAGAACTTAAACTTTTTCACCATTTCGGCAAGGCGATTGCCCGGAGAGAGAATTTCAAAAACGACTTGGGGGGCAACATTGCCCTCTTCCCATTGCTTGTAGGAACCGCGATCGCCCTTCCCTCTACCCAAAACCACCATAGCATCGGGCGCTTGGCAGATGGTGTTACTGCCTTGAACCGGGTACCAAAGCAAATCACCCGCCACAAAAACATCGGGGCGATCGGCAAACAGCAGCTCTAGGTTTTCCTTAATGGTGACGATCCATCGGAATTGTTTGGTGTTATCCGACATAGGCTGACCGTCGCTATCTGGGTAGGTGATGTTGGGTTGGGAAACGGCAGTCATAGGCTTTGGGGATCGCCATTAGAGGGTAAGGAAGAGTCATGTAGATTATTCTATCGAATTCCTTTCGGGGCTAATCTCACGCTATCTCGCTAAGATCAAGTCAAATCTTCGATTCTTACCGCCGTGAACCCTGTCGTTGACTATCTTCGGATTAGCTTGATCGATCGCTGCAATTTTCGGTGTCAGTACTGTATGCCCGAAGGCGCAGAGCTAGAGTATTTGCAGCAGCAAGACGTGTTGACGCATGAAGAGCTGCTACTGCTGCTGCGAGAGGTATTTATCCCTACAGGCTTTACTCGCTTTCGGCTAACAGGAGGCGAACCGTTGCTGCATCCGAAGGTGGTAGATTTGGTGAGAACGATCGCTGCCTTTCCCGAAACGCAGGATCTGTCCATGACCACTAACGCCTTTAAGCTGGCAGACTTAGCGCAGGATCTTTACACTGCCGGACTGCGCCGCATTAACATCAGCCTGGATTCGCTGGAACCCGAAACCTTCGATCGGATCATCGGCAACCGAGGACGATCGCGCTGGCAGCAAGTCTGGGCAGGCATTCAAGCCGCTCATCGCGTCGGTTTTGATCCGCTCAAGCTAAACGTAGTCGTAATCCCTGGCGTAAACGACCACGAAATTCTCAATCTGGCGGCGCTCAGTATCGATCGCCAGTGGCATGTGCGCTTCATTGAGTTTATGCCAATCGGCAATGCAGAGCTATTTGGCGACAAGGGCTGGATTGACTCAGAAGATTTGCGGCAACAGATTCGCAGCCAGTGGGGGCTGACTGAATCCCAGGTGCGCGGCAATGGGCCAGCTGACGTGTTTCAAATTCCTGGAGCGAAAGGTACTCTGGGATTTATTAGCCAAATGTCTGAGTGCTTTTGCGATCGCTGCAATCGCATGAGGCTCTCAGCAGACGGCTGGCTGCGTCCCTGCTTGCTAAACGAAATTGGACAACTCGATCTGAAAACGGCGCTGCGATCGGGCATATCTACCCTAGAAATCCGTCACCAAGTTCAAGAGCTGCTTGCCCTCAAACCCGAAATTAACTATAAGCAGCGAGAATCTGGCGCAAGTGGTGAAGCTTATGCTAGAACGATGTCTCAGATTGGGGGCTAGATAGGAGGGGCGCCCAGAAGTATATCTTTCGCCAGTTTGCCTAGGACATTTTGGGTGGCGCACGAAGCGCGCCACCCAAAATGTCGCTGTCCTAACCGCCTTGACGGTTGCCATAACCATAAAAATAAGCTCCCTGATTTGATTTTCAAGGAACTTAATGAATTTTTAGATGTCGCATCGCAGCCGCGCAAATGCAACTTGGGATTGTAAATTTAAGACCGTAAATTTAGAAGCTGCAAGCCAGAAGGCTTGCATCCAAAAAGATTTAAGCTTGGCGAGAGTAATACTCAACCACCAGCAGTTCATTGACTTGCAACGCAATCCACTCGCGCTCAACTACGCCATTGACCTTGCCCGTCAGCTTGCTCTTTTCAAATTCCAGATGGCTAGGCAGGTGAGCCAAACCCGGAAATTGCAGATTTGCCTCTACCAGCTTACGAGAGCGATCGGTATCCCGGACGCCAATCACATCTCCCGGACGGCATTGGTAGCTGGGAATATCAACCACACGACCGTTAACCGTAAGGTGACCATGGTTGACCAACTGACGTGCTCCCGGAATGGTAGGAGCCATTCCCATACGGAAAATGGTGTTATCCAACCGCATTTCCAAAAGCTGTAGCAAAACTTGACCTGTAGAACCTGCCGCCCGCCTTGCTCTGCGCACGTAGCGAAGCAGCTGTTTCTCAGATACGCCGTAGTTGAAGCGAAGCTTTTGCTTCTCTTCTAGACGAACGGCATACTCTGATCGCTTCTTGCGAGCTTGACCATGTTGACCAGGGGGATATTCCCGCCTTGCAGTCTTGCGCGTCAGACCGGGTAATTCACCCAAGCGGCGCACAATTCTGAGGCGAGGACCTCGATATCGCGACATCTAACTTCCTCTCTACAAAAACTTGCCCAAAGTTATTATCTTAGTCGATATAATCTGAACCTTAAAGATTCTATCAATTAGATTTAACTATTAGTGTGACTTCCATCAGTTTTAGCGATGGTTGGCTTTAGCGATGGTTGGCAGGTAAATGATCTGCAAATTAGATTACATCATTACTCTGCCAGTTGTTTATGCTAGCATTGTTCTCTGGCAGATATTCTTTCGGCATAGACATTGCAGCATTAGAAGGCTCATGCGAGTTCTGCTGCGTCGATACGTAGAGCTTCACGTAGAAACTGCGTCTAAACGAAATTTTTACAACCCAACTCATTTCAAAAAAGGCTGAAGGTGCTATGAACCAACAGGTTGCTCACCCGATGGAGAAATTCCAGCGTCAGGTGCGATCGCTCATCCAATCTAAAGTAATTAAACCCACGGACAGGCTTTGGAAAATTGCCCTGCTCTATGGGGATGATTGGAGCTATTGGAAGAAGGAGTTAGAGGACTTTGAATTTACCATGCAGGACTCGATTAGCGATTTGCTAGATGTGGAAACCTGGGAAGACAGCGATTAAGGCTTGGATTAAGCCCAGACCTAGTGGCTAACCAGACTTAGTGACCAAATTGGTGCAGGTCAGGGCGGACTTTAGCTCGAATAGCGATCGCAGTGATATTGTCATGCCCATTCTGCTGATTTGCCAACTCAATGAGCTGATGAACTCCCTGCTCCAAATTGCTCTGTGAACTCAGCAATGGCTCCACATGGCTCTGCCAATGGGTTTCCAAGAGATTGTTGTCGGTCAGTCCATCCGAGCAGAGCAACAGCAACATATCCTCATTCAGCTCCAGGAAGCGAATATCCGGAATGACAAAGTTTTCGTCGCGCGGCCCCAGAGCCTGAGTCAGTTGGTAAGCATCCGGTCGCGCATAGGCAATTGCAGGCTCCACACCGCGCTGAATTTCTCTTTGCCCTACCTCATGATCAACTGTGACCGTTTCCAGACCTTGACGACGGCTAAAGCGGTAGAGGCGGCTGTCTCCCACATGGGCGATCGCGGCTTCTGTATCCTGTACCAGCACTAAGACTAGCGTTGTGCCCATACGTCCACTGCCCGATCGAGAATTTTGCTGATTCAGATCATAAATTGCCTGATTTGCCTGGTGAATAGCTTCGCGGATGCTCTCCTGGCTGGGCAACTTGTCTTGCCAATGTTCAGCAAAATATTTCTGAAGCGTTTCCACCGCCAAGGCGCTAGCCACTTCACCGCTGGCATGTCCGCCCATGCCATCGCAGAGAATGTACAGCCCTTTTGCTTGGAGCGATCGCCCTTTAGAACTCTCTATTTTTTTAACTTCAGTTTGAATGCTGAAGCAGTCCTCGTTGTGATCACGCTGCCGACCAATGTCTGTCAGACCTGCATCGTCTAAACTAGCCAGTCGCATGGGCAGCACAATGGTGGGAGAGTCGTCAGCCTCCGGCACATCCTCATTAGGAACCGTTGGTTGAGCCTCAAGATCATCCTCAAGATTATGCGGTTCAGAACCTGAAAATTCTGAACCCGGAGATTCAGAGCTTTCCTTGGAAGGCAGATTCGTCGGAAGAGCTTGTCGTGCCACATTTGGGCTGCCACTAAACAGCGCTTCGCCATTGAGAGTTGCGTCGTCAATCATAAAGGGATTGAGGGGTTCAGGGGGACTTAAAGAAACGGTAGCTGGGGGAAAATTGACTTGAAGCGTCGTCGCGATCTCTCCGATACGCGATCGCAATTGCTCTAAAGAGTTGACAATCCCTAGCTCTAAATCACTGTAGAGCTGTGCCAAGTCTCCGCGCTGGGTGCGCTGCGATCGCTGGAAGAGGCTTTGCCATAGGCGCCCCAAGTCTCGTAGCTGTGGGGGCTGTTCGGGGCGATCGGCGTACAGCCTCTGTAAGCACAGCAGCGAATCCTCATCAACCCGCAGGTTATCTAGCACCAAAAGGCTCTGACAACAGTTCCCAGACTGCAAAGCTGCCCACAGCTCAATCATTTCATGCAGCCAGTGCAAAAGCTGTATCGGCAGCACCTGTTCATCTCGCCAGAAGTCGAGCAAGAGGGGCAAGCTTGAGCGATCTTCTAAGAGTAAAACTTGAAGACCTTCCTGCTCCCAAGCATCATGCAATTGGGGTAACGGTAAGGCTGGGTAGCGTTCTTGCAACTCTAGGTAAGGCTGGGCGATCGTCGGAATTGCCGTTAAAGCGGATAAGGGAGAAGAAATTTCTGGGAGCGATCGGCTCAGATGCCAATCCTGACCTCTGAAGGGCGAAACCTGTAGAGGCTGACAGTCCAAAACTTTTATCTCTGCTTCTGTGCCGTCTACCTTCTCTGGCAAAGGCGCAAGTATCTGGTAACGCTGCTGAATGTCTAAGTATTTTCCGTTGGGTAAGACATAGCTCATCTGATGGGCTGAGGCAACCTCGTCCGCAGCAGCAGTGCTTACGGAACCCCCTGAGACTAAGAGTCGATCCAACCTGAGCGGCTGTAAGGAGCCATTCTGTCCATCATGCTCTTGAGTGAAAATAAGCAGCGCTTTCCAAAAGGTGCCAATGGCGGTACCGCACTGCAGACAATAATCTGCATCAAATACCGCTGTAGCCTTGCAGGTAGGACACTTTTGCTCAAGCAGTGATTCGCCACATTTTTGACAAAATTTGTGGGTATCGGGGTTTTCAAACTGACACTGAGGACAAACGAGCATTTAGGAACTTCCTCAACTCCCAACAGAAAAGCCTTCTCTGTGCTCTACCGAGTTATTTTATGCTGAGCAGCTGATGAACAGACAATTCACAGATAATTCTGAGTTGATTCCCATCAACTTCTGCACCAACCTCCGCATAGATTACACGATGGAGCCACAATTTTGGATCTGGTGTAACTCTCTCAGAATGCCCAAACTCAGAGGCTAACGCTCAGGCAATTCCCTCAAGGCTAACGCAAGTTAACTGCGAGATTCAGTCTAATCCTGGGATATTTACTACTCCTATTCGCTTCCTTAATCTGCCTTAATCTGTGGGAGAATTTACGACGCGGTAGATATGGCAACCGCCAAGGCGGTTAGAAGGTTCTAAGTAAACTGGCGACAGCTATATCTCTGAACTTGAGTCTACCTGAGACATAGTAGACTCAGTTAGCAGTAAACCGTGCTGATAGGTCGCCCTGCTTTGCAGTAACTTCAAAAGTCGCTACGGACTTTCCCGATTTCTGGCATTTGCTGAAAACAGAGTAAGACGATACTGTCTGTGTTGAGCAATGGTTCATAATTTGCTGTACCGCCATTCATAATTATCGCATCCATAGATTTATGTCAGAACTCACTCAGACTTTACTGGTCGCTAAGGCGGCTAAAGGCTTGAGCTTTTCAGACTTAGAGAGCGTTCTAGGTCTTAATGAAGTTTGGATCGCAGCCTTATTTTACGGTCAAGCCAGCGCCTCAAAGGAAGAGGCTGAAAAGCTGCTGGATGCCCTAGGGCTAGGTCATGAGTGGGTTTCAGGGCTGATGTCTTATCCGGTTAAAGGATTGGGACCTATCGTACCTACCGATCCACTGATCTACCGCTTTTACGAGATCATGCAGGTGTATGGGATGCCTATCAAAGAGATTATTCAAGAAAAATTTGGGGATGGCATCATGAGCGCGATCGATTTCACTCTAGACATTGAGAAAGAGGAAGATCCTCGGGGCGATCGCGTCAAAGTTACCCTCAACGGTAAATTTTTGCCCTATAAGAAGTGGTGAGCCTACATCAGCCCCGCATTAGCTCCACATTACAATAGCCTCTTTGACAGACATGAGCTTCTTGCGACTTGCGTGAGTTAGAAATTTGGCTCATGATTCTGAATCTATACTTAAATTCTGGGAGGTAGTCAGTATCTTTTTTAACTGAACGGCAAACTGCTTAGGGCAACACTTTCTAATTTATCTCGCTTTTTTGGACTTGCTTAGGCTCCTGAGTTGCAAATAGGTCAAGCTTTTGGGTGTCAGAAAGACGTGATGGGGCGTGAATTTACGAATGTAGCTCTCAGCAAGTTTACGTAGTGAGTATTTTTACTGGTATCAAAAACTTTTTTGTGTGGTAAATTGGTTACATCTTCACAGCTATATTACGAAAGATTCAAAAACCTTCATCGAAATTTTTACTAGCAAGATATCCGCAAACGGTGAAGGTAGGCTTAGTGGACGTGAGTGCAGTGTTTGTAGAGAGTGCGGGTAAAAGCTGAATTTCTTGAATCAGGTTGGCAGAATGACAATGGGGCAGACTACCTCAACTTCACTGTTTAGAGCCATTCCACCGGAAAGGGTAGGATTGAGCGGAGAGTACGATCACAATGGTTTAGCAAAGCGGGTTTCTCTGACCCTAAGCCGCACTTTTGAGCCTGATGAGATCGGCGGGTTGCGCCTTAGCCAACGAGGCTCAGTAGTGGTTCTTGTCGGAGATATTTCTAGTCAGCAACTGCTCATTCGGCTGGTGAATGTTGTAATGAGCATAAGCGGTGCTGCGGATGTAGAGATAAACGGGATTGGAGTCGCCGATCGCCTTACCGCCTATCTCAATAACCCCTCTAGAGCTTCTTTGCATACTCTGCTCAAAGCATTGCGCAAAAGCTAGTCCAGTCTTATGTCAGGTGCAAAAGATGAGTCAGGTTGCCTTGCATCAAGAAAGTCATAATCTAAACAGCAATTGCCTCAGAAGATTTGAGAGATTTTGCTGATTTCTTACATTTCGGAACCCGGTTTTTACCGTTAAATAACGTACTGATCTCAACTTTGCTCTCAAACTGACTGCCCTACGAGGTCTTTGTCAGCGATCGGCAGCTTTGGATTCAGTCAGAGCGGCTCTTCACCTATCCTGCTCCGATATCATGGTGATGGCTTAGCCTCGATATCATGGTGATGGCTTAGCCTATACTCTTTGCTCAAGGTCGGCAGAGAGTATGGGCTAATTGATCAATCTGGCCAGCACATAGAGCAATATAGCCCTACGTAATTGAGTTAGGGCGAGTTATTTTTTGAGAGCCGCGCGGAGTGCGGCTCTCAAAAAATAACTCATTGGATCTAAGCGCGTAGCGCTATATTGCAAGGTCGAACCCAGGAAGTGGCTGTTCTTTGGAACGGGTGGCTACGCCATAGCATCTTTGTCGCCCTTCAGGTTGCCCTGCCCGACTCGTGCGACAAAGATGCACTTCAGCTCAATTGATGAGGCTGACGCACGGCTCAACCATTAGCTCTCAGGCCTTACGCAAGCCCTCTAGCTGTAGTGCATTTTTGTTGTGTGTGGTGGGCTGCGCCCACCACACACAACAAAAATGCGTAAGTCCTAGCTCTAATAAAAGCTCTAATAGACATTAGCTCTAATAGACAAATCCTGAAGATTGTCTAAAAATTATTTCTAAATTACGTCGGGATTAAGAAGTTCATGCGTAACATAATGCAACAGATCCTTATAATACGGAGATAAGCGACTTTAGCCCCTTCTCGCACATAATCATCAGCACCCGCTCTAGGCTGTCCAGCATGAACGTAGCAGCAGATCTTCCCACCGACATTACCCTACCTGAGTGGCTTCAGGGATGTATTATTGAGCAGCGATCGCCTCTCACCTGTGATGGCAGTCCTTTAGCCTCGGAAACAACGCTGCTCTGTCAGGCCTTTGAGTTTGCCTACTGCCTGCATCAAGGGCAGAAACGCGCCTCTGGAGAACCCTACATTGCTCATCCGGTAGCGGTTGCTGGGCTATTGCGCGATCTGGGCGGCAGCGGTGCCATGATTGCGGCGGGTTTCCTGCATGACATTATTGAAGATACGGATGTGACGGGCGAAGAAATAGAAAGCCGCTTTGGGGTAGAAGTCCGGCTGCTAGTAGAAGGCGTGACCAAGCTCTCTAAATTTAATTTTTCCAGCAAAACCGAGCGGCAGGCTGAAAACTTTCGCCGGATGTTTTTGGCAATGGCGCAGGATATTCGGGTGATTGTGGTCAAGCTTGCCGATCGCCTCCACAATATGCGCACTCTGGAGCATCTGCCAGATGACAAGCGCCGCCGCATTGCCCTAGAAACCCGCGAGATTTTTGCGCCGCTGGCAAATCGTCTAGGGATTGGTCGCTTTAAGTGGGAGCTAGAAGACATTGCTTTCAAATATCTGGAGCCAGAAGCCTACCGGGAGATGCAGGAGCTGGTTGCCGATAAGCGGATCGATCGCGAAACCCGGCTAACGCAGGTGGCGGATACCCTACGCGATCGCCTCCAGCAGCTCGGCATTCACTGCTCAGAAATCAGCGGTCGCCCCAAGCATCTCTACGGCATCTATCACAAGATGCAGCGGCAGCAAAAGCAGTTCCAAGAAATCTACGACATCGCGGCAATTCGCGTCATTGTTCAGACCAATGATGAATGCTATCGTGCCCTAGCCGTAGTGCATGATGCTTTTCGCCCCATTCCTGGTCGCTTCAAAGATTACATTGGGTTGCCCAAACCCAATCGCTATCAATCGCTACATACGGTCGTGATTGGTACAACGGGCAGACCGATCGAGGTACAGATTCGCACCCTAGAAATGCACCACATTGCCGAATATGGCATTGCTGCCCACTGGAAGTATAAAGAGTCGGGCAATTCCAACGCTAAGCTCTCGACTGATGACGAAAAGTTTACCTGGCTGCGGCAGCTGTTGGAATGGCAGAGTGACCTAAAGGATGCCCAAGAATATCTAGAAAGCGTTAAAGACAATCTGTTTGCAGATGATGTCTATGTGTTTACGCCGGGTGGCGATGTGGTGGGGTTGAACCAAGGTGCAACTCCGGTAGATTTTGCCTACCGCATCCATACCGAGGTGGGAAACCGCTGTGCCGGAGCCAGGGTGAACGAGCGCATGGTGACACTAGATACTCGTTTGAAGAACGGCGATATTGTAGAAATCATTACGCAGAAAAACGCCCATCCGAGCTTGGACTGGCTGAACTTTGCGGTGACAACGGGCGCGCGCAACCGGATTCGGCAATGGTACAAGCGATCGAACCGCGATGAGAATATGCTGCGGGGGCGAGAAATGCTGGAAAAAGAGTTGGGCAAAAGCGGCTTAGATGCGCTGCTTAAGTCTGACCCGATGCAGACCGTAGCGGAACGCTGCAACTATGCTTCTCCTGACGACCTGATTGCGGCATTAGGCTATGGCGAAATTACCCTGAATCTAGTTGTCAATCGCATCCGAGAGGCGGTTAAAGCCAAGCAGCCGATCGCTCCGGCCACCCATGAAACGCTGCTGCTCCCTTTGCATCCCTCGGTTAACCATTCCTCTGTCAGTCATTCCTCGGTGCGCACTAAAGGCTCGCCGATCGCCGGGGTCGAGGGGCTGCTGCATAATCTAGCTGGATGCTGTAACCCAGTTCCGGGTGAAGCCATTATTGGCGTGGTGACGCTGGGTAGTCGAGGTATCTCGATTCACCGTCAGGGCTGCCACAACACCGACAGCATACCGGGCGATCGCCTGATCCCGGTGAGCTGGAATGATGCCGACAGCCGCGATCGCCGTCCGCAGACCTACCCCGTCCAGGTGCAGATTGAGGTGATCGATCGCGTGGGTGTCCTTAAGGATATTTTGTCTCGGCTCAGCGACTACAATATCAACGTTCGCAGTGCCCAGGTCAAAACCTTCCCCGCACAGACTGCCACCATTAGTCTTGGTATTGATATTCTCGATCACGCTCAGTTAGAGCGGACATTTACACAAATCCGCAAGATGAGTGACGTGATCAAGCTCCGGCGCGTCAGTCAGGCAGAGCAGGAGAATGAGGAATAGTGCTTTCAATCCATGCCCTCTCACATCTTCCTGCTGACGCGGGTTTGCACCTTTCAGCAAGCGACCGAAAACAAACTTCTGAAACGAATCGACGCGGGTAAAGATCACCGGAACGGTCACCAGCCCTAGCAGGGTTGAAGTTGTAATCAAGAACTCCTCTGCAAGCAGACGGAGTATGCACAGCCAACTTTTTTTGCTTATGCTTACGCCCCAAGGGGCGAGGAATTGACCCTTGACGAGATTAATACCAATTTGAATTGGAACCACGACAGATCCCGGTACGGGCTTGGCAATGCCAAGCCCCTTCTGAAGTTCGATGTGCCCACAAATTCGTTTAAATCGGGATAAATTGGTGACTCTGTAGCTGGTTTAGGGAGGTATAGCGCTACGCACATACGTTAGGACACTCTTTAAAGGCAGCATCAACGC
>NZ_JCACIN010000012.1:0-7723 GCF_059504425.1 Drouetiella sp. | reverse complement strand
AACGCTTCTCTACCTCTACAATAATGTCCTAACTCGTTCTCGTAGCGCTATACAACAAGCACTTATTAATTCTGAGGATTACTCTGAGTATTACAAAGGTGACGTTAATGGTTTTATGGATCTTGAAACTAGGGAAGCAATCGCTAGATTTCAAAAAGATGTGGGTTTACTAGTCAGATCTCAGCCAAGAAGTGAGGATTTAGCTATCATCATTGAGTTTTTGGAGGTAGGTTATCAACCTGTTAATCCTGGGCAAGAAGATCCATTTCCTGACAACTTTTCTAAAAGTCCAGAAAACACACTACTTGAGATTGCAACTATCAGTGGAACAGAGGGATGGATATATTTGGGTCAACTAAATATTTCTGATCAAGAAAATGATATGACTCAGTTTTCAAATCAGATTATTTCTAAGCTTGCTGAAACCATTGTTAACAAGGATGTTGGCCTTGATACTTCAGAACAAATAAGACTTGCATCACCTATGTATCTCAGAGAGCAGCCCTCTGGTAAAACAATTGGAGTTGCTAGCAAAGACGCAATTCTCAGGGTACAAAGAGTTGACTATTTGGGAGATGGTGGCTTGTTGCGTAGTGTCTGGGCTAGGGTTACTCTTATTTCTAACGCTGAAAATAACTAAGATGCTTTTAGGCTGAAGCTAACGGTTGATCAAAGAGCGCTACGTAGCAATCGCTAACGCTTACCAATTCCGCCAGCCGCCCTGTGCTGGTGATGGGTTCAAACCTTGGCGCTGCATCAATTTCTGATAGTCTTGGGTGCCAGCCCACCGATCGATCTCTAATGCCCGGAGCACCGGAACCGGATGGGTGAGCTGAGACGATCGCGCTTGCTTCAACATATTGCCCAACTCGGTATTGTCAAGTGCCTCGTAAGAGCGCGCCTGAGCCAGAAAAGCATCTAGGTTAAGCTGAGGAGCCAGGGTAGGAGAACCGCCAGTTAGCTTCATCAGCACTGAAGCCACGACGCGCGGATCTTGGGCGACGAGTAGGGCAGCGCGATCGCAAGTAAATTCGGCACACCGCACCCACTGCAAAATCTGGGTCTGCAAATTCTGAGTTAGCAAGCCGCCAAACGGCAAAATCTGCCCCGCCGCCAGCACCACTAAATTTGCCAGGGTCAAATAGACGCTGTGTTCGCACTTCAGGTGTCCCAGCTCATGCGCCAGCACCGCCTGAATTTCTTCAGGAGTCAGCATTTCAATCAGCGAAGTATGCATGACAATGAAAGGCTGCTTGCCGCGCATGGCAAAGGTGTAAGCATTGGGCGAAGGATTTTGCTTGATATAAAGCTGGGGCGGCTCCAAATCCAAAATTTTGCAGGCTTCTAGAAGCAGGTTATGCAGATGGGGCAACTGCTGCTCACCCACCAAAATGCTAGAAGCAATATTCTCGACATAAAAAACCTGCTCAGCCAAAGGAGCTAGGAGCGATCGCAGTAACAAATCTAACCCCGGCAACTGCCGCAGGCTCTGAGTTGCCTGCAAATCTAACGGATGACGAAACTGGTCTGATTTCAGACCCACAAGCGCAGTTTTGGGTAAAGACATGGTTGGGAGTCAGGAGTGAGGAGACAGAGAGAAACAAGACCTTGAAATCATTTTAGCGATAGCGGCTCAAATCAGTGACGGTTCATAACCTCAAAAAGAGGTTCGGTATAGTATGGGTTAGAGATCACCAAGCTTCGGGAGCGCAGACCATGTCATTCGCCGCCCAATTACCTGCCGCCCAACCACCTGCTACCCAGACTGCGATTGCCTCATTCCCCCAGATCCCAGAAATTATTGACGACCTGCCCAATATTTGCGGCTCGGAGGCTGCCGTCCAGACCGTAACGCAACTTGAGCAGCCGATCTGGCTGCCGCGCACCAATCTGCAACTGCAAAATATCTCGGCGGGATTTGCGATCGCCCTCCATATGCATCAGCCCACGATTCCAGCAGGTGCAAACGGCGAAATGATTTGCAACCTGCAACGTATGTTTGAGCATCCCAACGAAGGAGACAACCATAATGCGGGGGTATTTGCCTGGTGCTATTCGCGTATGGCGGATTTTATTCCAGAGCTAGTCAGCCAGGGCTGCAATCCGCGCATCATGCTGGACTACTCAGGCAACTTGCTGTGGGGGCTGCGGCAGATGGGGCGCGGCGATGTCTTGGAGAACCTGA
Organism: Drouetiella sp.; assembly: GCF_059504425.1. Taxonomy (NCBI): domain Bacteria; kingdom Bacillati; phylum Cyanobacteriota; class Cyanophyceae; order Oculatellales; family Oculatellaceae; genus Drouetiella; species Drouetiella sp. The sequence goes on along the minus strand of NZ_JCACIN010000012.1, from coordinate 5,538 downwards.
AGCGCATCACCTGTACGCCTGATTACCAGCCCTATGTTGAGTGGCTAGGAACCCTGTGGAGCCATGCTGTTGTGCCCTCCACACCCATTCCCGATCTAAAGCTGCATATCCAGGCATGGCAGCACCAATTTGCCGCAATCTTTGGCTGGGAGGCTTTGGCGCGAGTCAAAGGGTTTTCGCCTCCAGAAATGCATTTGCCGAACCACCCCGACACCCTGTACGAGTTCGTTAAAGCGCTGAAAGACTGCGGCTATCGCTGGCTGCTAGTACAAGAACATTCGGTAGAAAGCCTTGCAGGTCAGCCCTTGGGCTTTAAGCACGTACCGCATCGACTGGTGGCACGCAGCTCTACAGGCGAAGTCATTAGCATCACGGCATTGATCAAAACTCAGGGATCGGACACGAAGCTTGTGGGGCAAATGCAGCCTTACTATGAAGCCAAAACGCTTTCGCCCATACAAATTGATGGCGTGACGATTCCGCCGCTGGTATCGCAGATCAGCGATGGCGAAAATGGCGGCGTGATGATGAATGAGTTTCCGTCTGCTTTCAAGCAAGCCTGGGGAGATGCCAAGGGCAAAACCGTTGGCTTTACAGGCACCGAGTATCTGGAGCTAATCGAATCGGCGGGCTGTAACCTAGAGAACCTGCCTACTTGTCAGGCGATCGGTCAGCATCGTATCTGGGAACGTGTTAATACCTACACGCCAGAAGCCGTAGCCCAGGCTATTCAGGATATCCAGACCGAGCACCCCAACTTTCATATGGATGGAGCCTCCTGGACAAGCGACTTGAGCTGGGTCAAGGGCTACGAAAATGTTTTGACTCCCATGAATCAGCTCAGCGCCCAGTTTCATCAGGCGATCGATCCCCTCATCCAGTCTGATCCGGCGATCGTTCAGCAACGGCGCTACCGCAACGCGCTACTGCATAACCTGCTGCTGCAAACGAGCTGCTTCCGCTACTGGGGGCAAGGTGCCTGGACAGACTACGCAAGAGAGATCGCCAGACGGGGCGAGGCAATTTTGCAAGCCGATTTTTAGCACAGCTGATGGCTGGCGTTGCCTCAGAGCTGGATCACGAAATTGCAGGAGCTAGTTGACACTCCTGCCTGAGTAACTGCTAAGATACTAGAGGTGAATGCCGTTGGGGCGTCGCCAAGTGGTAAGGCAGCGGGTTTTGGTCTCGCCATTCCTAGGTTCGAATCCTAGCGCCCCAGTTTAGCAAAAGCGAAGCTAAAGTTCGATGTCTCCTAAGGTTGATCAACTTTAGGAGATTTTTTGTCGGCAGCCTGTATCAGCAGATCGCAAATGATACCGATTTAAACGAATTTGTGAGCATATCGAACCTCAGAAGGGACTTGGCAATGCCAAGCTCGTACCAGGATCTGTCGTGGTTCCAATTCAAATTGGTATGAGGTTTTGGGCTGCGCGTAATGCAGCCCAAAACCCTAAAAGTTGATTTTCTAGATTAATGAGTGAGCATTTGCGATCTACTGCGTATTGATGGATCGCCTGATCGCCTATTTCAGAATGCCTAAAATTTTGCGGACTGAGGTATCATCCAGTAATTCCTGCTCAACCGATCGCAATTGCCCTGGCAGCAGCTAAGCCCCAATCATGCAACTGACTCCCCAAGAAAAAGACAAGCTGTTAATCTTCACGGCGGCACTATTGGCAGAACGCCGTAAAGAGAAAGGTCTAAAGCTCAATTACCCTGAATCGATCGCCTATATTTCTGCTGCTATTCTGGAAGGAGCTAGGGAAGGGCGTACCGTTGCCGACCTGATGACCCACGGCACCACTCTTCTAAGCCGCAGTGACGTTATGGAGGGCATTCCTGAAATGGTGCATGAGGTTCAGGTAGAGGCGACCTTTCCAGACGGTACAAAGCTAGTGACGGTGCATGATCCCATTCGTTAGGGGCTAGAAATTTTCTATGCGACGAGTAGCGATCGCCTTCATCGCTCTGTGGTTTGCGCTGGCACTTGTGGTCAGTGCCCAGCCCGGTACAGAGACAGGCGCAAGCGACGGCACAAGCGACCCTACAGAGACAGTTTTAGAAAAAGTGACGCGATCCGGAGTTCTCACCGCCGGGACTCGTACCGACGCTTCGCCCTTTGCCTACATTGATGCTCAAGGCAACTGGGTGGGTTTCTCGGTTGATCTATTGCACCTGATTCAGGCAGGACTACAAGACCAGCTTCAGCGTCCCGTACAGCTCAGCCTGGTCGAAACGAATGTTGCAGACTGGGCTTCTAAGTTAGAAAAAAAAGAAATTGATATCGTCTGCGGCTCCACTAGCATTACGACGGGGCGGGGTCTTCGTGCCGATTTCTCGGTGGGTTATTTCCGTACGGGCACGCAATTTCTGATAAAAAAAGCTCATGTGCTTAGTCCCCCTGAACTCAAAATTGGAGTTGTGCGTGGAGCGAGCAATGAGTATCCGATTGAAAATCAGTTGCGTCTGGCAAAGCTAACTCGGTTTGCCAATCGAGCTGAAGGGTTAAAGGCTCTGGTTGCCGGACAAATTGACGCTCTAGCCAGCGATGGCATTCTTTTGGAAGGGCTAAGACAAACGCTGCCCGATGCTGAAACTTTTGAAATAATTCCCAGGCAACCCTTTAGCCCAGAATCCTATGGCTGTGCTCTTCCTCAAAACGATCCGGCTTTCAAAGCCTTGGTCAACCGTGAGCTAATTGCTTTCATGCAGAATGTTTTGAGCAATGACGGTCAGGCTGTTGCCCTATTTGAGACTTGGTTTGGGACGGAAGGAGTTGCTCCGGTCGATCGCGCCCAAATCCTGGCTTATTTTCGCGAAACGATCGCCACTTATGAGCAGAATTTAGGTGAGCAAAATCCAGGTGAGCAAAATTCAGGAAGTTCAATCTAAAGTGCGGCAGTTTTTTCCTAGAGCCTTGCTGATTTTTGGGGTGATGAGTTTTGGGGTGACGAGTTTTGTGATCATTGCTGTGATGGCGATCGCTCCAGCGCTTCCCAACACGCCTCCGGCTTCCGACTCTCTGGGAGAAACGCTGCTCCAGTTTCAAACTCGCCAGTATGCTGTCCGGATTTTTCGGCGGCAGGGCATCCTCCGTCTAAACCTATACAACCGTCAGACGGATCAGGTTGAGCAACGAGAGGTGCCGATGCAGCAAACCGTGGCTGACCTCGGCATTGTTTATACGAATCTCCAAGGTGAGGCTGCTTATACCGTCACCGTAGCTCCGGACGGCAGTGCCTATGATTTGAAGATTCAGCAGGGCGATCGCCTCATTTACAGCGATCGGGTGCAGGGTAAACGGGTTGCTACAGAAACGCCAACACCAGAACCCCAGCCAGCTCCATCCAATCAACCCAGCAGTCGGGCTGTGGCTCTTCAACCCGTTTTGGAGAGTGAGACGATCGCTCAGTTTCAAACCCCCAAATATGCGGTGCGAATTTACAGCCGCAACGACGAACTGCGGATGAATCTCTACAACCGACGCACAGACAAGGTAGAGCTAAAAGCCGTGCCTGTAGAATCCGCTCGCTCTGGCTCTAGCTCCACCTATTCCTATCCCAGCGGAAGTTTTGTTTACACCGTAACTATCATGCCAATCGGCGGATATCGCTTCGCTGTCAGGCAAGGCGATCGGGTAATCTATAACGAGCAGGGATACTAAGGTGGTTCTGAGAGCTACGCGCCCTCAGAACCACCCTATGCTTTTACAACCCAGTTGCCGCAAATCCTGCCAGAGCGACAGGCGTAGTGCCATCTCTCACTGTTCCAAGAAGAGTGGCTGCACCAGACTGCAAGTTGATGGAGTAAAGCGATGAATTAGACGTGGCAAAAGCAGAGTTTGTCCCGTTCTTGAAAACGATGTCAAAGCCAGCATTTGCCGCAAAGTCAGCTCCCAATGCCCCCACTAAGTTTTGGGTGCCGTTGTTGGGCGGATTCTGAATGAAAAGACTGTCGCTCTTGTCATCCAGGGTGTACTGCGTCGTGGTCGTAGTGCCCATGAAGCTGTTGGTGTAGGCGGTGGCAACTACCGAGTGGGTGGCACCGTTGATGTTGCCGTCTGCCTGAACCCCATCCGTCATGGTATTGGCATCCACGACTGCGCCTGTGTCGGGGTTAAGCCGCAGGTTTTGTCCGGCATCGCTGACGACCCGAATCCGATCGACCGTGGGGTTGAAGTCAACGCCGAAGCTTTGACCATTCAGCCCGACTGCAAATGTGCCTGTGCCAATCTGCACCGCTTCACCCGTGACGGCATCAATGGTGTAAAGGCGATCGCTGCTGCCTACGCCAAATAGTTTGCCTGTGTTGGGGCGGAAGTCGATTCCCACAAGGGTTTCGTCCTGTTGGAGTCCCTTCACGTCTACTTTCGTGACATTGTTCAGCGCATTAGAGTTAAAAAACACCAAATCGCTAGCGTCAGTCAGTCCCACAAATTCAGCTTTGGTAGGGTCAGGCTTAACAATAGGGCTTCTTCCGGCAAGACCCTTCAGATCAAGCATTTTTTTGCCATCTTTGACGGTGCCCAGGAGAGTAGCCGCTCCGGTTTGCAGGTCGATTGAGTAGAGTGATGAATCGGAGGTCGCAAAAGCAGAGTTCGTCCCGTCTTTAGAAACGATGTCAAAGCCAGCATTTGCCGCAAAGTCAGCTCCCAATTCCCCCACTAGGTTCTGGGTGCCGTTGTTGGGCGGGTTCTGAATGAAAAGGCTGTCGCTCTCGGCATCCAGGGTGTACTGAGTGGTGGTGGGGGTGCCTGTGAAGCTGTTGGTGTAGGCGGTGGCAACTACCGAGTGGGTGGCACCGTTGATGTTGCCGTCTGCCTGAACCCCATCCGTCATGGTATTGGCATCCACGACTGCGCCTGTGTCGGGGTTAAGCCGCAGGTTTTGTCCGGCATCGCTGACGACCCGAATCCGATCGACCGTGGGGTTGAAGTCAACACCGAAGCTTTGACCATTCAGCCCGACTGCAAACGTGCCCGTGCCCACTTGGGTGGCTGCGCCTGATTTGACATCGATCGTGTAAAGGCGGTTGGTGCTGCCGACCGCAAAGAGCTGTCCAGTATTGGGGCGAAAATCAACGCCAACTAAGGTTTCTTGGGGTTGCAGACCTTTCACTTTTACCTTGGTGACATTGGTTAAGTCATCCGCGTTGAAGAACGCCAGGTCATTTTTGGCGGTTAGTCCAACAAAATCAGCCGTAGTGGGGTCAGGCTTAGAGAGAGTCTTCGTCAGGGAGCGGATCAAACGGTTGATGCCTGCATCTGACAAGTTTATTCCTAGATCAGACACCAACTGGTTGACGCGATCGCTAATGTCGGTGTTACGCGAAGTCTTGTTGTATGAAGTCATGTCAGCCTCTGCTACGAGCTTTGGACAATGACGGTACGACAGGGATAGGCGATCGGATGCAGTCGGTGTAAGCCTCGCTACAGAGAGCTTTTAATTTTCCGGCAGTGATATTTAGGTGAGGATTTTTTGTTGGGGGGGGGGGGGGCCCCCCCCCCAAAAAAAAAAAAAAAAAAAAAAAAAAAAAAAA